>WLQO01000012.1 GCA_009698295.1 Actinomycetota bacterium
CAGGGCGACGCAGATACATCGGCTCAGTAACATTTTGTGAGGTGCTGAGTGCAACCAGTTTTTCTAAATCTGGATATTGGTCAATGATGAAATTAGCCACTTCGGATGGCTTGCTAACTGCTGGTCCTGAAATTCGATCGCCACCTTTATAACTAGCCCAGTAAATCTCTTTTCGGCGCGCATCAATCGCAACGGTGTAATCACTCTCTTGTACCTTGATTGCATCGAGTGAACAGACTCCGATTACCGGAATCTCACGTGCCAACGCAAAGGTGTGAGCAAAGGTAATTCCAACACGAAGTCCAGTAAACGGCCCGGGCCCCATGCCAACAACTACTTGATCTGGTGACGGACAGATTTCCAAGGCTTTCGATACAAGTTCGGTAATAGCAAAACCATGTTCAGTTGCACCTACGTGAAAACTTTCAAATAAAACTCTGCCATCTTCAATTACCCCAACAATGGTGCGCGATGTTGCAGTGTCTATCGCTAGTGAAATGGTCATAGCTTTAACTCTGTCCAACGCGCTCCGATAGGGCGCCAAGTAACCACTCGCTCTTCATCGGTGCGATCTATATCTATTTCTAGCCGCTCATCAGATAACCGCGCAGATTCGGCACCGCCCCATTCGATTACCGTCACCGCACTTTCGCGCGCCGAATCAAGATCTAGATCATCAAGATAAAGCGCAGCTTTTCCGCCTTCCAATAAGCGATAAGTATCGACATGGATCAGCGGCAATGGGCCTTTATGAATTCGTGAAATCACAAAAGTGGGAGAAGTTACATCAGTAAAACCAAGTGCTGCCCCGATGCCTTGGACCAGAACTGTTTTACCAGCGCCAAGTGGGCCATTTAAAAGAATCAAGTCACCGGCGCGTAGTTGAGAACCAATTTTCTCGCCAAGATCAAACATCGCTTGGGCTGATGCGATCTCCATAGGAGTTAAGGGTACTAGTTATTTTCTTTCAAAAAAGAAACAGGGGCCGCGCTTGCGCGCGACCCCTGTTTTGTAGGATCTTTTCTACAACATTTGAATTACTTGTTGTAGTACTTCATCCATGGATAAAGAGTGTCACGATCGATCTTTAGGCCCTTGGCCTTGTAGACCTTCGTTAACTGTGCTCCGCTCCAAGGCAACTTGCCGGTTTCGGCTGCAGCAAGTGCAGTATCGATAACCAACTTGTAATGAGCCATTGTGAAGTTAGTGTGACCGGTACCTGGTGTATTTGTTAAAGAAACAGGTAGACCAGCAGCATCGAACTTCGACCAAGTCTTTGGAGTTACGCTCCATAGAACTTGCAGATTACGAGCAGGTACTGCTTTGCGAGCCTTCAAGGCAGCGCTCTTTGCAGCAGCGAAATCTGCTTCGTATAGATCAGAGATTCGCTGAACGATTCCCGCAGGTTCTACCGGATCGTTCTGACCAATCATCATCACTGTTGGGACCTTGATCTTGCCAGTGTTCTGATAATGAGAAGCTGCATCCTTAGCCATTGCAGCAGCTTCACCCTTGATGCGTGGAGCATCTGGGTTTAGTGGGTTCAGTGTCGACAACATTCCAGCGATCGCAGTGTTACCACTGAGACCTGCGTTGTAAACAGTACGATCTTCATCGCTTAGCTGCTTTGAGAAATCGGTCTTCTGATTATCTGCCCAGACTCCACCCATCTTTGCTTCCATATCGCGGGCACCGAGAAGTGAATAACCAAGTACGCCAGCGATATTTTCTAAGGTTGCAAGTGCAGGTGCATATGCCAATGGCCATGCAGTAACAGCAGCTCCACCAGGAGTTGAGATGCTGTCGAATGATGTGCTCTGAGTGCTAACTCCAGCCAAACGGCCAATCATCAAGAGCGCGCTGCGGGATGGAATTCCAGCTTTTTCAAGTGCCTTAGCTGATGCACTTGAAGTTGTTGGCCATGCACCTGTTGCAATGCCAGCTTGAAGTGCCTTTAACACAGCTGTGTATTTGCCAAGATCCTGCAACATCTGCATATCTCCGGCTGCACCTGCTGCGTAACCAGTTAACTTAATTGATGGATCAAACCAAGTCTTCATTAGCCATAAAATGTCAATGAAGTACTTGCCTTGTGAACTCCAAGCATCAACTGGGTTCATAACAGCTGCAGATGCAAGTAACTCTGGGTGCTGCTCAGCAAATGCCTGAGTAATTCCGCCACCCATTGAGTAACCCCAAGCCACAACTTTCTTAGTTGTTGTGAACTTAGCCTTAAAGATTCCGACGAGTTCGGTGTTTGTCTTTACCGCTTCGTCAAGATTCCATCCTTGAGTACTGAAACCTGAACCCATGACAGCAACGCCTTTATCAGTTAAGTACTTAACTAACTCTGGGCTTCCACCATTTTGGCCGGGACCATTTGGTGCCAACTGTGCTGTTGAATCAACCGCAAAGTAGCCAGGGATAGTGGTGTTTCCACCAAATCCGTGTGACCAGATAGTTACTGTGCCGTTAAATGAGGCAGGAACAACCATCTTGTAGGCAGCGCCATCTGATGTCGTACCAGTACATGTCTGTACTGGAGTTGCGCCATCACAGGTTGGACCAGTTGCTGCAGCGTGAGCTGGTGAAGCAACTACGAGCGTTGCAAGCAACGCAGTTGTTGAAACTAGCGCGAATGCGCGTGATTTAAACGATGTAGTTCTCATTAATTTGGCAATCCCTTCGCTGGCATTGCTGGACGTGTGTAGGTTGTTTTCACAACAGGACCTGTACCTGAATCTGTGGTGTAAGGCGTGTATGTGAATGTGTCGTTAGGGACTAGGTCACCGGTCTTGTTGAAAGTACCGAACCAATATCCATTGAAACCAACGTTGCTTGTCTTGGAATAGTTCAGAGGAACCAAACCAGCGTTAGCAAACTTGCTGCCATTTGCATCAATTGCGGCAAGTAGTGATTTACGAGTTGGGTTCTTACCAGCTGCCTTAAGGGCTTGAACAGCAACAAATGCTGTGTTCATACCGATAAGCGCCCAGCTATTGAACTTTGCGCCTGCTGAGTTATAAGTTGTATTGATCTCTTTAAACTTAGCAACATATTCATCCTTTGGATCTACAACAGATGGCATAAATGACATCGATGTTGCACCAATGATGTAAGGAACTGTTGCAGGGTTGATTGATCCGATATCGGCACCAACAGAACCAAGGATCCACTTAGGTGCATATTGCGCCTTTGCAGCTGCCAAGATTGTGTACAAGGTTGCGCTTGCTACGCCGAATACAACTTGGACTTCACATCCGCCGGCTTTGAACTTAGTGATCCATGAATCTGGAACTCCAGCAACGCCTTGTGAAAGTGATGGATAAGCAACTTTGACCGCAAAGTCAAGATTGCCATGTGTCTTGTCGAAGCCGACAAGTGCATCATCACCGAAGTCATCATCTTGGTAGAGCAAGCAAGTCTTCTTGGTTGGGTAAGTTTCGTTCACATACTTACCGATCATCTTTGCTTCCATGATGTATGAAGGCAAGATGGTTGATGAAGTTGGATAAGCCTTGCGATCGTTAAATCCGCTGAAGCCAGTATTGATAAAGAGGCTTGGGATTCCACGACGGCCGAGGTTCACAGCAGATGCAACAGCTTTATTATTCGCTGTTCCAAGTGCGCCAATAACGGCAAGAACCTTGTCTTTACCAATTAAATCTTGAGTATTTTGAATTGCCTGCTTTGGAAGATAGGCATCATTTTTTACAACCAGGCTGATCTTGCGACCATTTACTCCACCATTTGCGTTGACATAATCGAAATATGCCTTCATCGCGCCTGGTAGTTGGTTGTAGCCGTAGCTGGCTGAGCCTGTCATCGGCAATGTAATTCCGAGTTTTATTGCGGTTGAAGTTACGCCTACTTCTGAACGCGGCGACAGAGCCTGTGCCGGCATTACAGAGAGTGAGAGCGCAGTTGCAGCCATCACCGCGGAAGCTACGAGAAACTTCCGACGAGTCGTTCTGATCATATATTTCCTTCCATCGAGGGGTATAACGGGGTAAATCTTTACTACTTGGTACGCGTTATCTTACGAGCGCTTTGCCTTTACTTACTGTGACGCGACCGAAGCTTCTCGATCGGACCTTTAGGGGCTAAGAAGACCGTCAAGATCAAGAGCGCGCTCACAATAAATTCCGGCAACAAGGTGGCTAGATTCTCAGAACCGCTCCATCGATCTGCAATCGATGAGGCGATCTCGGGGATCGCAACCAGTGCTACTGAGCCAATCATGACGCCTCCGAGGGTGTTTACGCCAGACAGGATCGCTCCTGTCGCTATCGAAAAGGAGAGCGCGAGCGGAAATGCGCTCGGGGAGACGTTATTCATGGTCATCGCCAACAGCGCTCCTGCCAGGCCGGCTATTCCCGAGCTAATCGTGAAGGCCAGGACTTTGGACCTGCCTATATTGATTCCGGCCAGTTCGGCGGCTACCTCGTTGCTCTTTACCGCTCGCCAAGAGCGGCCGTAACGAGATCGCAAAATATTTTGCACCCACCACATCGCGATCAGTGCAGCAAGAGATCCAATCCAAAAGAACCATTTATATTGAGTGAAGTTTTCACCGAAAGAAAGTGGAGGCCATCCTGCATCAAAAGAAATTCCCTGTTCTCCACCGAAAATTGAGAATTGATTTGCAATGGAAGGCAAGCCAACCGCTAGCGCCAACGTTGTGCCGGCTAAGTAAGGTCCCGATAATCGCGCCGCTGCCGTTCCGAGAATTGCACCAAAGAGAGCGGTAGTTAAAACCGCAATTACAAAACAAATCCAAACCGGGGCATGCAAATAAATTTGTGTAAGCGCCGCTGAATATGCACCGACTGCAAGGAGTGCGCCGTGGCCAAGTGAAATTTGTCCCGAGTACCCAGTTAACAATATTACCGATGCGATCGCGACTACATAAACTGCCACAGTTGCACCTTGGTATGAACGCCATTCATCGACAATATTGCTCAAGATGTAAACAACTAAAGCGATTAGTGCAAAGCCAATAAAGCGATGTCTATTTGTGATCTGTCGGTTATGCACGGCGACCACCCTTCACACCGATAATGCCTTGCGGCCTTACTAGTAACACTAAAATCAAAATTAAGAAAGCAGCGAAGAAAACCAGGGAGCCACCGACATACATCAAAATAATTGCCAGGATAATCCCGAGCGTCAGTCCGCCAAGTACTGCGCCAACTAAACTTTCAATACCGCCAATGACGGCAGCAACAAATCCGAATACCAAGAGCAAGCTAAATTCAAATGACTCAGGTGCGATTGACCCGGAACCATTAGTAGTCTGCAAAATTCCTGCAGTGGCTCCCGCAGCACCAGATATTGCCCAACCAGCAGTACGAATTAAATCAACACGTATGCCTGCTAAACGAGAAATCTCTGGCGCAAAAGATGCCGCTCTTAAGGAAAGTCCTAAATTAGTACGTTGGAAAACAATTGTTAGAACGATCATAAGCAATAGGACTATTCCCAGAATCAGAATGCGCAGAGGCGATAACGCAATACTTTCTCCAGAGACAATAAATCCCTTATCGGATAAAGGTGGTGGAATCACGCCGATGCGATCGCCATAAATAAAGTTAAGTACTGCTTTAATGATTCCAAGTAAACCTAGGGTTGCGATAATCGGTAAGAAAATCTCTTGGTTCTTCTCGCCAGAGCGATTAAGTAAAGGACGGAGAAAGAAGTATTCGATGAAGGCTGAAAAGACAGCACCTGCCAACATCGCAACTGGCAGTGCAATCCAGAATGAACCGGACTTTTCTAATATCGCAGCTCCAACGAAAGATGAAGCTAGCGCTAATCCACCTGCTGCAAAGTTAACTACTCGCGTGCTTCGCCAGACTAAAACTATGGCGATAGCCATAAGCGAGTAAATAGACCCGGCAGTAACGCCGATTAAAAGTGTATTTATAAATTGAAACATAACTAGAACCCCAAATACGCAGCGCGCACTGCGGGGTCATCTCGAAGCGCAGCTGCGCTACCTGTCGCGGCTATTGAACCAAGATTTAAAACAATGCCGATATCAGCGATCTTTAAAGCGCCCATCGCATTCTGTTCCACCAGCAAAACCGTTAACCCCATGGCAGTTGTTAATTCACGGATCGCTTGAAAAATTTGCTCGATCACAAGCGGAGCAAGGCCAAGGGATGGTTCATCTAGTAAAAGGAGTTCTGGTTTGGACATGATTGAGCGACCAATTGCAAGCATCTGTCGCTCGCCACCGGATAGTGAATCTGCTCGTTGTGAAAGTCGCTCACCTAAACGTGGAAAGAGATCGACTACATCTTGCTTAGATTTCGCAGCCTCTTTGCGATTGCGGCGCCAGAGCGCACCTAAATCTAAATTATCTGCAACGGTTAACTCGGGAATAACTGACTTTCCTTCGCTGACATGGGAAATTCCGTGACGTACTAATGATTCAGGTTTAGCGTGCAAAATATTATGTTCGCCCCAATGCGCGGCGCCTTCACTTGCCTTATTCAGCCCCGAAAGCGTGCGCAGCAAAGTTGTTTTACCCGCGCCATTTGCGCCGATTACTGCAGCAAGTTGGCCTTTTTCTATATTGAATGTGACCCCATGAAGTGCACGAATAGCTCCATGATCAACGGTTAAATTCTCAATCTTTAACATTATGCAACACCGGTTCCCAGGTATGCAGCGATCACAGCAGGATCACGACGCACAGTTTCAGCTGCGCCGCTTGCGATTACTTCACCAAAGTTTAAAACGTATAAGCGATCACAAACGCTCATCACAACATCCATATGATGCTCAACGATTAGCACTGACATAGTTGCAGTTAAGTTACGGATTAAGTTATTCATCCATTCAATATCTTGTGGGCCAAGTCCTCCTGCTGGCTCATCGAGCATCAAAATCTTTGGTTCAGAAACCAGCGCACGTGCAATAGAAACACGTTTGGTATCTGGATACGCCAAGGTATCGGCCCGACGATTCGCTAACGTTCCAGCATAGACGCGATCAAGTGCGCGCATCGCTTTATCTCGCAGAACTTCTTCATCACGCTTATTTGTTCCAAGTGCTGCGGATATCAGTCCCGTCTTTGCCAGCTTTTGCGCACCGATCATCACATTTTCTAAAACAGTTAATTCGGGAAATAGACCAACTCCTTGCAAAGTGCGCGATATTCCAAGGTCGACTAATTCATCAGTACTTGGCCAAGCGCGTTCTTTACCTTCAAATTCAAACGTTCCAGAATCTGGTTTAACAAGTCCGCACATGGCATTAAACAAAGTTGTCTTACCGGCGCCATTTGGTCCAATTACTCCGACAACTTCATTAGGGCGCAATTCCAAGTGAACATCGTGAAGAGCTTTTAGGCCGCCAAAGGAGATGCTGACACCCTTTGCGTGCAACAGTGCGGCGCTCATAGTTCGTAGATTCTATTCACACGTGGGCCGATTCGCGTAACTATTTCGTAATTAATCGATCCTGATGCGCTGCCCCAATCATCTGCGGTGTATTCGCCGCTATCACCCGGACCGAAGACGATCACCCAATCCCCTGATTGCGCTTTAGATGATGCTCCGAGATCTACAACAAATTGATCCATAGAAACTCGGCCAATAATTGGTGCACGTTTTCCATCAACAAATATTCCGGCGTTCTTGGCAATGCGTGGAATTCCGTCGGCATAACCCATGGCAACTAGCCCTAATTTTGTATCCACTTTCGTTACTTCTGTCGCCCCATATCCAACTGGCGACCCAGCAGGAACTTCTTTTACTAAATGCAATTTTGCACGTAACGTCATTGCTGGTTTTAGCGAGAGTTTCTCCGAAGTACCTAAGGTTTTTACATCTGGGCTCAGTCCATAGATCGCGATTCCCGTGCGCACCATGTCAAAAGCAGAAGCGTGATCAACCAACGTGGCAGCCGAATTTGAGAGATGACGAATCAGATTGTTATATCCAAAAGATTCCAGATTGGCGACCATCTTCTTAAAGCGATTTAGCTGTTCCAGATTCTGAGCTTGCCCAGGTTCATCAGCGCGCGCAAAGTGAGAGAAGATGCCGACAATTTCTATATCTCGGATATCTTGCAGATCGATCTGATCCCATTCTGATAAGAAACCACCGCGCGTCATTCCGGTATCAACTTCTAGATGCACACGAGGTCGTTTGGCACCTTTCACGGCTGAAACTTCATGAAGGGCGATGAGTGATGAAACTGCGATATCAATATCGTGATCAACGGCGCTCTTAAAGTCTGATCCTGGTGGGATTAGCCATGCCAAGATCGGTGCAGTTATGCCAGCACTGCGAAGTGCGATCGCTTCTTCAAGAAGTGCAACCCCCAACCAAGTTGCTCCGCCTTCGAGCGCTGCCTTTGCTACTGGAACAAGACCATGGCCATAGGCATCTGCTTTAACTACCGCTAATAAATCAACGCCGGCTTTAGCTTTTAGTAAAGCCACGTTTGCTTTGATCGCCGATAAATTTACAACTGCTTCTGCGCGATTGGTCATCGCTCCACCACAACCATGGCGGATGCAATTCCTGCATCATGCGAAAGTGAGAGGTGAACTTTTGCACCGTCTACGAGTTCAGCGATTTCACCGCGAAAGAGAAAGTCAGGCTTTCCGCTTTCGTGATTGATAACTTCTGCATCATGCCAAGGCAAGCCATGGTTGGCGTTGAGTGCCTTCGCTAAAGCTTCTTTGGCAGCAAATCGTGCGGCCAGCGATGGAGTTGGCTTACTTGCTTCTGCGGGAGTAAAGAGTTTTTCGCGCAAGGAAGGGGTTCGTTCTAGAGACTCGGCAAAGCGCGCGATATCTACTACATCGATGCCAATGCCATCAATCATGTTCTTTAGTGTAATTGGGGTTAAGAGAGTTGGCTATTAGATGGGTAATAACGATCTATAGCGATAATTAAGACTAATAGCGCGCCACCAATGAAGAGGCCGCCAAGTAAATCTGAGAACCAATGAGTATCGCGAATCAGGGAGACGGTACAGACAGTCAAACTTATTAGCGCAACGCCAGCGCTTGCCAGCCTTCCACGATAGCGATCAACGTGCGCATATCTGTAAATCAAATATGCAAGAACTCCCCAAGTGAGTAAAGCGTTTGATGCATGTCCACTTGGATATGACATTCCACCAAAGTGCAATAGATCAATTCCAATTTTTGGTTTAGTGCGCCCAAGCCAGAATTTAAAGAATCCAACAACTAGGTTAAGACTGATCAAGGAGAGAATTGCCAAGTTAAGCGGACGCCAAGTTTTAAATCGACGCGCGATATAAAAGGCAGCCATTAACAACGCAGTGGCAGTTACGCCACGTAAACCAAGATCATCTAATCTACGAATTATAAAACCGCTCATCCCCCGAAATTTTGGGCGATCTAGGTCATGGATCCATTTATCAATTTCAATTAGTGGACCGTTGGTGATTACTTGCTGAGTTATAAAGAGAAAACCAATAAAGAGCATCGCCGACCAACGAAAGGCCCGCGCCATTTGAGCGCGGCGCACATCAAGGACTACTGACATATTTATTCGACCGTAACTGATTTAGCCAAATTGCGTGGCTGATCTACATCGTTGCCGCGGGCAACTGCCATTTCATATGCAAAAACTTGTAGCGGAACTGTTGCCAATATTGGCTGGAAGAGTGGTGAACAAGCTGGAATGCGAATAATGTGTTCGGCGCCGACAACTTCTGCACCTTCATGTGCGATCACGATGACTCGGGCACCGCGCGCTTTAACTTCTTGGATATTGCTCAACATCTTTTCGTCAAGTGCGTGATCGCTGCCCGATGGAAGGATTGCAATTACTGGGGTGCCTTTGGCTTCATCGATTAGCGCAATGGAGCCATGCTTTAACTCACCGCCGGCAAATCCTTCAGCGTGGATATAAGCGAGCTCTTTTAACTTAAGTGCGCCTTCTAGAACAACGGGATAACCGATATTGCGGCCAATAAAGAGCACAGTCTCAGATTTTGCAAAGGTACGAGTCAGGGCGCGTAGCGGCTCAACGGTTTCTAAGATCTGTTCAATTTTGCCTGGAAGTTCGAGCATCTCGTTATAGAGATCGTGAACTTGGGAATCACTTAGCTCTCCGCGAACTTGGGCAAGGTGTAGACCAATCAAATCAACGGCGACGATCTGGGTAAGTAAGGCTTTGGTGGAAGCAACAGCAATTTCAGGGCCGGCATGTGTGTAAAGCACTGCATCTGATTCGCGCGGAATCGTGGAGCTATTGGTATTGCAGATAGCAAGTACGCGCGCACCTGCTGCTTTAGCATGGCGAATTGCCATCAAAGTATCCATAGTTTCGCCAGATTGAGAAATTGCGATTACTAAAGTATTTGAATCAATGATTGGATCGCGGTAGCGGTATTCGCTAGCAATTTCTACTTCAACAGAAATCTTCGCCCACTTTTCGATTACATACTTTGCGATCATGCCGGCGTGGTAAGCAGTGCCACACGCGATTACGACAATCTTCTTAAGCGCTTTGATTTCAGCATCGGACATATGCAGTTCATCTAGCTCGATCTTGCCATTATCGGTTAAACGCCCGATCAAGGTGTCGGCAACTGCCTTTGGTTGCTCAAAGATTTCTTTTAACATGAAGTGGGAGTAGCCACCTTTTTGGGCAGAAGCAGAATCCCAAGTGATTGTGTACTCCTTCGGGGCAATTGCTTTGCCATCTAAGCCGATGATTGAAATTCCAGATGGTGTCATTGTGATGATCTCGTCTTGACCTAGTTCAACCGCACGCTTGGTGTAATCAATAAATGCTGCAACATCTGATGCCATAAAGTTTTCGCCATCGCCAAGACCAACAACTAAAGGTGAATTGCGACGAACGCCGACGATGGTGTCGGGGGCATCGGCATGAACTGCAACTAAAGTAAAGGATCCCCGCAGGCGACTTACTGCTTCGCGCATTGCTTGGGTCAGATCACCGTTATTAGATTTACGTAAATCAGAGAGTAAATGTGCAACTGATTCGGTGTCGGTGTCGGATGAGAAAGAGTGGCCGCGCGCTTGTAACTCTGCTTTTAACTCAGAATAGTTTTCGATAATTCCATTATGGATTACGGCAAGTTTGCCTTCGTTATCTGTGTGCGGATGAGCGTTGCGATCTGTCGGGCCACCGTGAGTTGCCCAGCGAGTGTGGCCAATTCCAGAATGAACAACTGGCATATTTGCAGGAAGTGCACCCTCGAGATTTGCTAACTTGCCGGCGCGCTTTTCAATAAAGAGCGCACCTGTTGTTCCCAAAGCAATTCCTGCAGAATCGTAACCACGATATTCCAGGCGACGTAGGCCTTCAATCAAGGGAGTAATTGCAGACTGTGGCCCTGTGTAACCCACAATTCCGCACACTTTTATTTACCCCAGCTCTGCCTGAACGACCTTTGCAAGGTCATTTGCTATTTCGCTGGCTAGGTTATCACTCTGTGCCTCAACCATCACGCGGACAAGCGGTTCAGTGCCAGATGCTCTTAATAAAACGCGGCCATGTTCGCCAAGTTTTGCTTCGGCCGCAGCAACTGCAGCCTTGATCGATGCAGATCCATCTAACTTATCTTTAGCCACATTTTTAACATTAACTAGCACTTGCGGAAAACGAACCATCGCAGATGCTAGTTCTTGCAGAGTTTTTCCAGATTTAACAACTTCTTGTGCCAGCGCTAGCGCAGTTAAAGTTCCATCACCGGTTGTTGCAAATTCACGCATGATCAAATGGCCAGATTGTTCGCCGCCCAGCGAGAAATCTTTTTCGATCATCTTCTCAAGGACATAACGATCGCCAACAGCTGTTGTTTCAACGGCAATGCCCGCATCCTTCATGGCATGGAAGAAACCTAAGTTACTCATAACTGTTGCAACAATTGTGTCTGCCTTCAGTGATCCAGATGCCTTAAAACCGCGCGCCAGAATTGTCATGATGACATCACCGTCTACTTCAGCGCCGTGAGCATCAATTGCCAGAACACGATCGGCATCGCCATCGTGGGCAACGCCAAAGTCTGCGCCTTCGCGCAAAACGGCCGAACGCAATTCTTCGAGATGGGTAGATCCACAACCATCGTTGATATTCCAACCATCTGGTGCATCAAAGATTGCAATAACTTCTGCCCCAGCGCGACGATAAGCCTCGGGTGAAATGGTGGATGCTGCGCCATTTGCACAATCAACGACAATCTTTAAACCTTTGAGTGGAGTTTTAACGGAAGATAACAGGTGCTTTAAATATCTTTCGCGAGCGCTCTCGTCCACAATTGCACGGCCTACGCCACCACCTGTTGGGCGCTCCCATGGTTCTCCGATGCGCGCTTCAATAGCTTTCTCAATTGCATCATCTAACTTTCCGCCACCGCGTGAGAATAATTTGATTCCATTATCTGGGGCTGGATTGTGTGAAGCAGAAATCATTACACCGAGGTCTGCACCGGATTCCGCGACCAAATGTGCAATCGCTGGAGTTGGCAGAACGCCAACGCGATAAACATCAACGCCGGCGCTAGTTAAACCAGCAACGACAGCCGCTTCTAAAAATTCACCTGAGGCGCGAGAATCTTGTCCGACTATTGCTTTGGGACGGTGTGATTTATCGGGATTAGTTTCAACGAGAATATGTGCAGCAGCGACGGCAACGTCGAGTGCTAATTCAGCAGTGAGATCACGATTGGCTAAGCCACGTATTCCATCGGTTCCAAAGAGTGCCACTTCTGTTCTGCGGCCTTTAAGAATTAACGCTTGCTGTATTGCGAACGCTTACGGGCCTTCTTCAGACCGTACTTCTTGCGTTCGATAACACGTGCATCGCGTGAAAGGAATCCAGCCTTCTTAAGCGCTGGACGGTGTGCATCAACATCGATCTCGTTAAGTGAACGTGCAACGCCTAAGCGAAGTGCGCCAGCTTGACCAGATACTCCGCCACCGTTGATACGTGCGAAAACATCGTATTGATTTTCAGCACCAACTGTGCGGAATGGCTCAGAAACTAATTGTTGGTGAACCTTATTTGGGAAGTAAGCCTCAAGTGTCTTACCGTTAACAACCCAACGACCTGTGCCAGGTACTAGGCGAACGCGAGCAACTGCTTCTTTACGTCGACCGGTTCCTGCGCCAGGTGCCTTGATTGCTGGGCGGTTGGTTGCAGGAGCTGGTGATGATGAAGAGTATGAAGTAGGAACTTCGTTCTCGTCTAGATCTGAAACTTCGTTATAAGTTGTATCTGACATTTGTTATAGGTCCCTTACTTTGCGATCTGTGAAACTTGAGTGAATACATATGGTGTTGGAGCTTGAGCGCCATGTGGGTGCTCTGGGCCTGCGTAAACTTTTAGCTTTGATGCAACTTGCTGGCCGAGACGGTTCTTAGGAAGCATTCCCTTGATCGCCTTTTCAACTAAACGTGTTGGGTGCTTCTCAAGAAGTTCGCCGTAAACAGTTGAGCGAAGACCGCCTGGGAAACCTGAGTGGCGGTGTTCAAACTTTGAAAGGGCTTTGTTGCCAGAGAGCGCAATCTTTTCCGCATTGATGATTACGACGAAGTCGCCCATATCCATGTGCGGTGCGAAAGTTGCCTTGTGCTTACCGCGTAGAAGAACAGCAGCATGTGTTGCAAGGCGGCCAAGAACTACATCTTGTGCATCGATGACGTGCCATTTACGGACGACATCTCCGGCCTTAGGACTATATGTACGCATGCTTTATTACCTTCTTCTTTTTTAGATCTACTTGGTTAGAACCATTTGGTTTCAACCTGGGGGACTTGCTTTCGGCGCCTTAGGCGCAGGGGTTGAACTTTACCTTTCATGCGTGAGCGGGTCAAAATGGCCTAATTCCACGCATGAGGCCAGAGCGATCAATGGTCGAATATCGCCTCTGGGCTTTCATATACCTGTCCATTGGCCCCAAAAATCAAGAATCGGGTAAATCCGCGAGTAAACCAGCGATCGTGAGTGACAGATAAAACCGTTCCTTCATATCGATCTAGGGCGTGCTCCAGACTTTCGGCGCTCGCTAAATCTAAGTTATCGGTTGGCTCATCAAGCAATAAGAGTGTGGAACCAGAGAGCTCAAGCATTAAGACTTGAAAGCGCGCTTGTTGCCCACCAGAAAGTGATGAGAATTTCTGTTCCGCTTGTTTATCAATTTCGTATTTGCGCAGCACGCTCTTGGCTGGACCAAGTTGCAACGAGTATGTCTCCCAAAGTATTTCCAACAAAGTCTTAGATTCAAATTCGGGATGGGCGTGGGTTTGAGCGAAGTATCCGATTTCTACGCGCGCACCGACTTTAAAAGTTCCCGAATATTTAACGCTTTCATCTCCTGCAATCATGCGCAGGAAGTGCGACTTGCCTGTGCCGTTCTTTCCGAGCACAGCAATGCGATCACCGAAGAAGACTTCGAAGTTAAAAGGTTCAGTTAAATTGGCAAGAGATAAGTTCTCAAAGGTGAGTGCGCGAAGCCCAGTGCGACCACCACGCAAGCCAACTTTTACATCTTGTTCAATCGGTGGCGCTTCTGGGGCACCAGCTTCTTCAAATTTACGCAGGCGTGTTTGCATCGCATGATATTTATCGGCCATACCTGGCGAAATCGCCGCTTGCGCCTGCAAGGTGCGCACCAAATCTTTAAGGCGTTGATGCTCTTGCTCCCAACGTAGCAACATTTCCGCAAATCTTTCATTGCGCGCCTTGCGCGCTTCATGCCAGGTAGAAAACTTTCCACCGTGCACCCAAGTGGTGTTTCCATTGACTCCTTGTTCTAATGTCACGATGCGATTGGCGGTATTTTCTAGGAGTTCACGATCGTGGCTAACAAAGAGCACTGTTTTCTTTGTTGTACGAATAACATCTTCTAGCCAGCGCTTTGATGGCACATCTAAATAGTTATCTGGCTCATCCAGCAGTAAGACTTCTTCTGGTCCTTCAAGCAGTGCGCGCAGCACCAACTTCTTCTGCTCTCCCCCAGACAAGGTATTAACTTTTCGTTCTGCTACTTGTTCGAAAGTTTTATTGAGCATCTCGGTGCAACAAACATCCCAAATAAGTTCGAAGTCATATCCCCCGGCATCGCCCCAATCGATAATCGCTTGGGCATAAGCCATCTGATCTTTCTCGGTATTGGTGGAATTAATTAACTTTTCAGTTTCAATTAACTTTGCTGCGGCATCGCGAATTCGCTTGGGGGCAAATGAAATCAATAGCTCGCGCACAGTTGTTTCATCGCGTACCGACCCAATGAACTGGCGCATCACACCAAGGCCGCCGGTAATTGCAACTGCGCCTTCATCTGGTTTTAAATCTCCGCAGATCATGCGAATTAAAGTTGTTTTACCCGAACCATTTGGGCCAATTAACGCAACCTTTGCGCCATCACCAACGCGGAAAGAAACGTCATTAAGCAATACGCGACCATCAGATAACGAGTATTCGACAGCGCTGACATCAATGTGGCCCATTAATTTTCCTCATCAATGCGTCGGGCAACGGTCTTGGCGGCGCGTTCTAAGAGTTCAGCATCATCGGGGTAATCAACTTTATAAAGGGTCAAACCGCGTCCCGGAAAGACTAACGAATCACTGACTCGTTCTTTATCTTCCAGCAACGTCGTAATCCAGCTGGCATCTTTGCGGCCATCTGCCACACAAACAATTGCACCGACCAAATTGCGAACCATGGAGTAACAGAAGGCATCTGCCACAACATCGCCGATTAAATAGCCATCCTGATCACGGCGCCAATTAAAGGTTTCCAGGGTGCGGATAGTTGTTGCGCCTTCGCGGAATTTACAGAAAGCGGCAAAATTATGAGTGCCAAGCAGCAAAGCGCTGGCTTGATTCATTACATCGACATCCAACGGGCGGTACCAAGATTCCGTGTTAAAGCGAGATAACGGAGGAATTACCTTATTTTCATCCAAGATTCGGTACTCGTAATATCGACGCAGTGCTGAAAAGCGGGCATGGAATGCTACGGGCGCAATTTCAATCTTATTGATGCGAATATCTTCATCAAGAATTCGATTTAACTTATAAGCCAGATCGGTTAGCTCCAGGGATTCAGGTAGATCAATGTGTATTACTTGGCCGGTTGCATGAACACCAGCATCAGTGCGACCGGCGACGATTGTTTCCGCCTTTGCTTGTGCAACGGTGCTGATCGCATCTTCAACCGCTTGTTGCACCGTGCGGCGATCTGGTTGTCTGCCCCAACCTGAAAAGTTGGTACCGTCGTAAGAAAGATCAATCCGTAAACGACGAAACCCACTCTCGGGATAGAGAGTGGGTTCAGTCATTGAGAATTACTTACTCTTTGTCGGTTAGAACTTCGATTACCGCCATTGGAGCGTTATCGCCCTTGCGTGGACCGATCTTGGTGATACGTGTGTATCCGCCTTCGCGAGTTGCAAAGCGTGGACCGATTTCAGTAAAGAGTGTGTGAACAACGCTCTTATTTGCAATACGTGCCATTACTTCACGACGGGCTGGAAGATCGCCCTTCTTTGCAAATGTGATCAACTTTTCAGCCAATGGACGCAGGCGCTTAGCCTTTGCCTCGGTTGTGGTGATCTTGCCGTGTTCGAACAATTGCTCAGCAAGTGTGCGAAGGATTAGACGCTCATGTGATGGGCCGGAACCCAAACGAGGACCTTTAGTTGGTTTTGGCATTTACGTATCTCCTAGGCCTGATCTGCTTCAGCGAAATCATCATCTGATGCATTGAAGTTCTGGTGCTTGGTTGGATCGAATCCTGCTGGGCTGTCCTTGAGAGACATTCCCATTGAGACAAGCTTTGCCTTGATCTCATCGATGGACTTTGAACCAAAGTTACGGATATCAAGCAAGTCAGCCTCTGAACGGTTAACTAGCTCGCCAACTGTGTGAATGCCTTCGCGCTTCAAGCAGTTGTATGAACGAACTGTGAGATCCAAGTCTTCGATTGGAAGAGCAAGATCTGCAGCTAGAGCAGCATCCATAACAGATGGCCCCATTTCGATACCTTCTGCATCGACATTGAGTTCGCGTGCAAGACCGAAGAGTTCAACAAGTGTCTTACCAGCTGATGCAACTGCATCGCGTGGCTTCATTGATGGCTTTGTTTCAACATCAACAACAAGACGATCGAAGTC
>WLQO01000120.1 GCA_009698295.1 Actinomycetota bacterium
CCGGTTTCGGCATCTACTAAATATGCTGCGAATGCTTCTGCATCTCGGCGAAAGAGCGTGTTAGAGAGCGAACAATCCCCCCACCAAAACCCTAATAAATGTAGCTGCACAAGTAAGAGTGCCAAAGCGTTCGCCATCATAGTTATGTCATTTGACGTTACATCTTTACCGCTTAGCAAAACGCGATAAGGAAGTGAATAAGGAAGAAATCGAGTAACGAGGGCACATGGCAGCTCTGTATTTGAATCATCTGTGCGACCTTCGATAACCGCAATTGGCTGCACACTTGGAGCGCCAAGATGCGCGAGCTCGCGCAAAGCTTTGTATTCACGATTGGCAAATTCTGAGACAGTTTCTTTTACTGCATAGACTTCTGAATCAGGATCATCGGTTGATCGCACCAGGCGAACCACGTGGCGCGAAATTCCGCGTTTTTCAGCAAGAGCAGGATCTTCTGGCCACTCTTCCAAATTTATCTGCCACGGCAAGCCCGTCACGGCAGCGATTTCCTCGCCAATCCCCGTAATGCGCAACGCCATGAAGCAAGGATATCGCTTTAGAATAGGGTGCATGGCTATAACCGATCGCATCAAACGTAAACCTAAGGCAAAGACAGCGCCAACAGATTATGGAACTCAGGGACACCCATTAGATAGATCACATCCCTTGTATTTTGGTTTTGTTGCAACTTTAGGCGCACTAGCCGCAATCGTTTTGATGCGCGCGCTTGCGAGCACTAGTCAGATATTTATCTTAATTATCGTTGCCCTCTTTTTAGCTACTGGATTGAATCCGGCGGTAGAAGCGATTCAAAGGCGCGGAATTTCTCGAACAAACTCGGTTGCCATAATTTTTATCTCTGTAATTATCTTTGTCGTCTTCTTTATTGCAGTCGTTATTCCTCCTGTGGTATCTCAAGGAACTCAATTAATTAATAGCGGTCCCGCTCTGCTCGCCGAATTGAAAAATAATTCCACAATCGCCGATTTGAATACCCAATTTGGTTTTATCGATACTCTTCAAAGTAAATTAAAAGAGATCACATCAGATGGAACTTTAATAATCTCAGCCTTTGGCGGAGTTATCGGAGTAGGAAAATCTGTACTTTCGGGAACCTTTACTGCGCTAACGGTATTAATTCTTACCCTTTACTTCATTACCTCCTTGCCCCAAATGGTTGAGCTCGGGGTTCGCTTCGTGCCGGCTAGCCGCCGTGACCGAGTATCTCGCCTGACCAACGCGGTTATCTCGCGAGTGGGCTCATTTGTCGGAAGCCAGATTGTCATTGCCTTCATGGCATCTGCATTCGTACTAATTCTCTCCTTAGTTTTATCTCTGCCATCACCAATTGCTATTGCGATGATTGTTCTGGTCTGCGGATTGATTCCACTAATTGGCCACTTCATTGGTTGCTCGGTGGTGACAATCATTGCTCTCACACAATCGGTATCAATCGGATTGATCGCATTTATTGCTTATGTTATTTATGTTCAAGTTGAAAATTACTTAGTCACACCTCGCATCATGAAGCGCACCTTATCCGTGCCTGGTGCAGTCACAATTATCTCTGCGTTGATCGGATCCTCACTGCTTGGTCTAATCGGAGGTCTGCTTGCAGTACCTGTAGCCGCATCCATAATCCTGATTCTTGATGAAGTAGTCTTTCCTCGAGCAGATAACTCTTAGCGCTATGGAAAGTATCTAATTGGAACGTAGAGATTTTCTTAGGCTCGCATCCGGTTCTTTAGCATCCTTGGTATTGGGGCAAACTTTTCCTGATGCAGCGCATTCAGCAGGCCTCACCAATCCAATTGTTTATCTACCCAAAAATGATTTGCCCCGAATTGCATGGACAGTTGATGATGGATGTAGCCAAGAATCTGTGCGCCGATATATCGAATTAGCAATTGAAAAAGATATCCGTTTAACCTTTTTTGTCTACTCTGCGATGGCACCATGGAGAAACAACTTCGACCTTTTGAAGCCATTAGTCGACAGCGGACAAATACAACTTGCCAACCACACACAACATCATCGCGATTTAACTCAATTAAGTTACTCCGAAGTTCAAAAAGAGTTAATGGGATGCCATTACTTTATAAAAAAGACTTATGGTGTGGATGCCCGGCCTTATTATCGCGCTCCATACGGAGCGATTAATCGTTCGGTAATGCAAGCCGCTGCTGATGTTGGTTATACCAAGCCATTTTCATGGTCAGGCTCGCTGGCTGACGCTGGAACCATTAAACCAAGTCGATTGCTCTATCACGCAGGTGTTTCTATAGAAGATGGCGGAATTTTGATCGGCCATGCCAACAATCTCGTAGCTGTAAATAATTTTGATAAGTTAATGCAAATGGTTGATAACAAAAACTTATCGCTAGTTACTCTCAAAGATGTCTTTGGCTAGTATTTAGCTTTTTAATTTATTTAAAGTGTTTGTGACTTCGTCTCATCACGGTGCTTGCGCAGATAAACCATAAATGGAGTACCGCCGGTTCCAACAGCAGATGGATTACCCGGGGTGGCTTGCGCTTGTGCATGAATATATGTACCCGCATATTCCAAGTGTTTAGCTCTGAAATCAGCAACAATTTCAACACACTCATTAAAGATTGCGGTTAATTTTGCGCTATTGGCTGATTTAACAAAGGCTCGGACTGATGGTCCAGCTTCGACTGCTTCTATGAATTTCACATGTTGCGGAGGCATATATTGGCGCATCTCCATTAAATACTCGCGCAGCTCATCTTTTTCGTGATCGATTCCGAGGACGCCATCTGCGGCAGGAATGATCGCACTTTGTGCTCCAGTTTCGCCGCGGAATGTTTGGCCTACGCCTTTATATTCGTCAACGCCTTCATAGATAACTCCATTTGGAAGAGATGGGTTATTTCTCCAACCGAATATATATGGTCGGACTCTATGGAAATAAATATAAGGATCGCATTTTTCTGGCATGCGGCAGAGCACCGAATACATGGCAGCCAATGAATCACGTAACTTGGTCAGTGAGATTAGTAATTTATCGGCATCGCTCGAGACAACATCTCCTTGCGCATCTTCAATCGCCTTCAGCGCTTTCCCGGCCTTCTTTTCAATATCAATATGGATCAAGATAAACCACTCTTCATCTTGGCCACCTAAGAAACATTGCTGCAAAGCGATATTGCCACATTCGATAGGGCCATTTGGATCTATTCGGCGCCAATTATCTGAAGCATAACTTTGGTAAGAAAGAATTGGTGGTCTCCCGACTAGCTTTCCAACTTCATACCAAGGTAAAGCAAGTTTCTTTGGCAAAGTGGTAGCAGGTTTTACATCGCTCCATTGATAAGACTGACCGATATAACTTAGAACCAGCATCGCGCGCTGGATTTCCGCATCGCCTTTTAAAGCCGA
>WLQO01000121.1 GCA_009698295.1 Actinomycetota bacterium
CACTTGGCTAGCTGCCGAATGGGGACATCCATCAGATAACTTAGGCGCAATTCTTGCAGTCGCAGATTGGATTTCGCAGCATCCGGAATACGGAAACGGCAAGAAGTTAACAATGCGCGATGTGATGGGGGCGATGATTAAAGCCCATGAGATTCAAGGATGCATTGCACTTGAGAATTCATTTAATAAAGTTGGACTAGATCACGTGATCTTGGTGAAGGTCGCATCCACCGCAGTTGTTTCGCAGATGATGGGTTTAACTCGCGAGCAAACCTTAAATGCCGTCTCACTTGCCTGGATTGATGGGCATTCACTTCGCACATATCGCCATTATCCAAATGCCGGATCTCGCAAATCATGGGCAGCAGGAGATGCATCATCGCGCGCGGTGCGTTTAGTTTTAATGGCGCGCTTGGGCGAGATGGGTTATCCATCAGCGTTATCTGCCAAGACTTGGGGTTTTTATGACACTTTATTTCGCGGCAATAAATTTAAATTCCAGCGCGCATATGGATCTTATGTGATGGAGAACGTGCTCTTTAAGATTTCTTATCCAGCAGAATTTCACTCGCAGACAGCGGTGGAGGCAGCATTTACGCTGCAAAATGCGATGTCTGCCGCCGGCAAAACCAGCGATGATATTAAGAAGATCACTATCCGTACCCACGAGGCTTGTATTCGAATAATCGATAAGCCAGGGCCGCTAAATAACCCAGCCGATCGTGATCACTGTATTCAATATATGGTGGCAGTGCCTTTGATCTTTGGCCGTTTGACGGCACGTGATTATGAAGATGCAATCGCCGATGATCCCCGCATCGATGCGCTGCGCGCCAAGATGGTTTTAAGTGAAGATCTTGGATTCACCGCTGATTATCACGATCCTGCCAAGCGCTCGATTGCAAATGCGATGACCATTGAATGCAACGATGGAACTATCTTTGGCGAAGAAGTTGTGGAATACCCAGTCGGACATGCACGCCGTCGCGCCGAAGGTATTCCTTTGTTAATTGAAAAGTTTAAGATCAATTTAAATCGCGTCTTTGCACCTGCTCAGCAGCAGAAGATTTTAGATCTCTGCCTAGATCGCAAGGCGCTGGAAGCAACGGAAGTAAAAGATTTCATGGAGCTTTTGGTTAAGGCTTAAGCCATTGAATAAATTGCGGGGGCTGCTCAAGGCATCACACTTCGGGCCAACGCTCTTAGTAACTGCGATTGCTTGGTTCTTGGCTGCGCATTATTGGTGGGAAGGTCCGGCATATCTCATCGCCTTCGGTGTTTTCACGGGACAGCTGGTTGTGGGCTGGAGCAATGACTTGTATGACTATGCCGATGATTTGAAACATAACCGGGTAAATAAGCCGTTAGTCGCCGGAAGTATTACAGCTGTATATCTAAAGAGGTGGCTGCTCTTTATGACGCCATTTTCTTTCGTGGCAAATTTGCTTGGCCCGCTAGGCTTTAGGGGCGGTCTGGTTTATATGTTTGGTATTTCTATGGGAGTTGCTTACAACTTTTACTTTAAATACAACGCCTTTTCGTGGTTGCCATATGCGTTGGCCTTTGCCGCGCTGCCTTCTTGTATTGCAATTTCAAAAGAGATAAATCCACCGCTGTGGATGTGGCTGGGGGGAGCGATCTTTGGAACAGCTGCCCACTTTATAAATGTAATTAAAGATATGGATCAAGATCGCTTAAGCGGAATCGGCGGATTGCCGCAGCTAATTGGTAAGCGAAATTCGATCGTGGCTGCAGCGGTTTTAATTGCCTTAGGTGCGCTAATTGTCTTTCTTTTTAATTAACGAACGCTGCGCATAACGGCGGTGACTTTGCCAAGGATCTCGCAATTGTCGCCATTAATTGGTTCGAATGCGGGGTTGGCAGGAAGTAACCAGATGTGGCCGCCCTTGCGTTGGAAAGTTTTAACAGTTGCTTCGCCATCGATCATGGCTGCAACGATTTCTCCGTTATTGCAATCTTTCTGTTCGCGAATTACAACGTAATCGCCATCGCAGATTGCGGCATCGATCATTGATTCACCGACGACTTGAAGCATGTAGAGGTTGCCTTTGCCGACCAGGGTTTCAGGAAGTGCGAAAGTTGATTCAACATTTTGTTCTGCAGTGATTGGTCCACCGGCTGCGATGCGACCGACAAGTGGAACCTGTTTGGTGGCTTCGACTTCGAGTTCGGATTTCTCACCTGGCATCAAGACTTCAAGGACGCCGCCGCGGGTTGGGTGGGAGGTAATGAAGCCCTTTTCCTGCAGGATTTCGAGCTGGTATTTAACGGATGCGGGGGAGCTCAGGCCAGCGGCGAGCGCGATTGCGCGCATTGATGGGGGAAAGCCCTGATCATCCATGCTCGCCTTGATGACCTTGAGGATCAAAAGCTGGCGGGCGGTGAGGCCATGTTCGCCGGCTGCTTGGTCGGGGAGTTCGGTCACTTTGCCCTTGGAGGCTGGTTTTTTGCTCATAGTTCCATTTTGACATGCTTTTGGAAATTTATCAAACATATGTTCGAAAATAACTTGCCCATGTCGGTGGCATGCGCTTTAATTATCCTTGTTCGAACAAGCGTTCGAATACCTTCCCCAAGGTAGTACCAGCAGGAGAAAACCATGAGCACTGTTTCACTCAATGCATATTCAACACATGCAACAAAGGCGCAAACCCTTATAAATCAAGGGTTTCAAGGCTCTTCAACCAATCCGTCCGGCGTTCACTTAACACGTCGTGGTCGATTAGCGCGCACGCTCTTGGTTCTCTCACTAGCTGTTGTCCTTGCCAGCGTCTTTGGCCTCAAGGCCGGCGCCGGCACCCCAAATGAGGTCGGGACGCCAACAGCCTTTATCCAGGTCACTGTTGCCCCAGGCGACACCCTGTGGTCACTTGCCACACGCTTGGCCGATGGTGGAGATGTGCGCTCGCTCGTTGACGAGATCGCATCCGTGAACTCACTGGCATCGGCTGAAGTCCAAGCAGGGCAGAAGCTGCGCATCCCGCTTCACTAGACCTGCGCGACACGCCCTAATCGGGGTACTTGCCTACCCATCAGGCAAAGTCTCAAGATTTGCTTTATAGTTCCCACTATATGTAGGGGTCGGATCGCTTAAAACTTCCATAAGTAGTGTTTTTACGGTAGTTTCTGCGGTTCACCAATACATCTAATTTTGGAAATATCGAGTATTTCGAAGGGAGACACGCCGAGATGATTTGCCCGTTCTGCACACACGATGATTCTCGTGTCGTTGACTCTCGTCCGGTTGAAGATGGCACACAAATTCGCCGTCGCCGTGAATGCCCACAATGTGGCGAGCGCTTTTCGACCCAAGAGGTCGCACTTCTCAACATCATCAAAAGATCTGG
>WLQO01000122.1 GCA_009698295.1 Actinomycetota bacterium
CTTCGGATTTGGAATTATTTCGCAAGTCTTAAAAGAGTTAGATCTCTTGAACAATTAGGTCAAGTAATATTTAGTTTTTTGCTAAATGCTCTGTAAGCCGTGCAGCTGTAGCAACAACTGCAGCAGCATGTACTCGACCTGGTTGGCGACCTAAACGTTCAATTGGGCCTGAGATTGACACGGCTGCAATAACTTTTCCATTAGGACCTTTAACAGGCGCGCTCACCGATGCAACGCCGGCTTCGCGTTCTCCAACTGATTGCGCCCAACCACGACGACGGTCTGCGGCCAAATGCGCTGCAGTAAAGCGTGCGTTCTTTACACCGCGATGGATTTTTTCGGAGTCTTCCCAAGCCAATAAAATTTGTGCAGCAGAACCTGCCTGCATCGTGAGCGATGCGCCAACCGGAACAGAATCGCGTAAGCCTGATAAACGTTCAGCAACTGCTACACAGATACGGATATCTCCTTGGCGGCGGTATAACTGCGCGGATTCACCTGTTGCATCGCGGAGCGCGGCAAGGGCTGGTGCGGCGGCAGCAAGTAAACGATCTTCACCAGCAGCAGCGGCTAGCTCACCAGAGCGTTGTCCAAGGACGAAACGTCCCTGCAGATCGCGCGTGACGAGGCGGTGATGTTCCAGCGCGACGGCTAGGCGGTGTGCGGTTGGACGAGCGATGCCGGTTGCGGCGACGAGTTCGGCAAGTGAGTGCGGGCCTGATTCAAGGGTGCCCAAGATGGTCACCGCTTTATCTAATACGCCAACTCCGCTATTCTTCTTATCCACACAGCGAGATTAGCATCCCATCAGATGAGATGCAATATCTAAGAAAAGGGATTATCGAATTATGGGTAAAACACTGGCAGAGAAGATTTGGGATGACCATATCGTTCGCTCAGCAGCTGGAGAACCAGATCTTCTTTACATCGACCTACAACTTGTTCACGAAGTAACTAGCGCGCAAGCCTTTGACGGTCTGCGTTTAGCCGGTCGCAAAGTGCGCCGCCCAGATTTAACAATTGCAACTGAAGATCACAACACGCCAACTTTAGATATTTTAAAGCCGATCGCTGATCCAGTTTCAAAGCTACAGATCGATACCTTGCGCAATAACGCTAAAGAGTTCGGTATCCGCATCCACTCGTTAGGCGATGCCGATCAAGGCGTTGTGCACGTAGTCGGACCACAACTTGGAATTACTCAACCCGGAATGACAATTGTCTGCGGCGATTCGCATACATCAACGCATGGCGCTTTTGGCGCGATCGCATTCGGTATCGGAACATCTGAAGTCGAACATGTGCTTGCGACACAGACTTTGCCATCGAATCGACCAAAGATGATGGCGATAAATGTGGAAGGAAAGTTAAAGACTGGCGTTACTGCTAAAGATATAATCTTGGCGATCATCGCCCAGATCGGTACCGGCGGGGGACAGGGTTACATCATTGAATATCGCGGTTCCGCAATTCGCGATCTTTCGATGGAAGGCCGCATGACGGTTTGCAATATGTCGATTGAAGCTGGTGCTCGCGCTGGACTTATTGCACCTGATCAGAAAACTTTTGATTACATCAAAGGAAAGCCGCACGCACCTGAAGATTTCCCTGCTGCACAAAGTTATTGGGAGACGCTCTTTTCAGATAGCGATGCCAAATTTGATCTTGAAATAACCCTTGATGCCGATCAATTAGAACCATTTGTTACTTGGGGAACCAACCCAGGACAAGGTTTGCCGCTTAACGCATCAGTGCCAAACCCAGCAGATATCAAGGATTCAGAAGAACGCGGTGCGGCAGAACGCGCACTGGAATACATGGGCTTGACCGCTGGCACACCCCTCAAAAAGATAGCGATAGACACTGTTTTCTTAGGTTCTTGCACCAACGGGCGCATTGAAGATCTTCGCGCTGCCGCATCTGTCTTAGAAGGCAAGAAGATCGCCTCAACTCTTCGTATGTTAGTTGTTCCAGGTTCTGAACGCGTGCGTCAGCAAGCGATGAAGGAAGGCTTAGATAAAGTCTTTCTCGATGCTGGAGCAGAATGGCGCAACGCTGGTTGTTCTATGTGTTTAGGAATGAACCCTGACCAGCTAAGTGTTGGCGAGCGTTCTGCTTCGACTTCCAACCGTAACTTTGAAGGTCGCCAAGGAAAAGGTGGACGTACTCACTTAGTCAGCCCACTTGTTGCAGCAGCTACCGCAATCCGCGGCACGCTTTCATCTCCGGCAGATCTTTAAGAATTTAGCGAAAGGAAGGAAAAGTAAATGGAGAAATTTATTTCACATACCGGCACCGGAGTTCCGCTTCGCCGTAGCAATGTCGACACCGATCAAATCATTCCGGCGGTTTATCTAAAGCGCGTCACCCGCAGTGGCTTTGAAGATGGACTCTTTGCAGCATGGCGAAATGATCCAGAGTTCGTGCTAAATCTGCCGCAATTTAAGTCCGGCACAGTCTTGGTCGCCGGGCCTGAATTTGGAACCGGTTCATCACGTGAGCACGCTGTTTGGGCGCTGCAAAATTATGGATTTAAAGTCGTTATCTCCAGCCGTTTCGCCGATATCTTCCGTGGTAATTCTCTTAAGGGTGGCTTACTGACTGTGATCTTGCCACAGGAGGCTGTTGAAGCGCTCTGGGTGGCTATCGAAAAGGATCCAAGCATTCAGATCAAAGTCGATCTCGATTCGCGCACCGTCTCTTACGGATCAACGAGTATCGCCTTTGAATTAGATGATTACACCCGTTGGCGCTTGATGGAAGGCCTAGATGACATCGGACTGACTTTGAAACAGACCGATGCGATCGATTCTTTTGAAGCTAAAAGACCTAGTTATAAGCCTAAAACTCTGCCAATTCGTATTTGATCAGGATCGGTTGCGATAAAAATTGCTTTGCTTCGCTTTAAAGTCAGCGTAAAACGCTAACTTTCTGGATAGGGTGAGTTAAATCTGCGTAACTCTCAACTTGTAAATGAGAGTTTTTTACGCATAAAAAGTGCGATTTATTGAAAATATTAAATTGCGACACGCCCGCGTTAATATCGCTCTCACCCTATAAAAGCGATTAAGTTTTAACCACAAGTTAAGCAAAGGCTTAATTTACGCTTAAATCTAAGGGGATTTAGATGAATAAGGCACAGTTTATTGCCGCGTTGGCCCCACACTTCAACGACAGCAAGAAAGAAGCAGCACACGCTGTAGAAATCGTTTTCGACACAATTACACGCACCATGTCAAAGGGTGAAGATGTAATGATCAACGATTTCGGTAAGTTCAAGAAGGTTGATCGCAAGGCACGTATGGGACGTAACCCATTCACAGGCGAGACAATCAAGATCAAGGCTTCAAAGAAGGCTCGCTTC
>WLQO01000123.1 GCA_009698295.1 Actinomycetota bacterium
CCGAATTGGCGCAGGAGTTGAAGATGTAGTTTTGCTAGGAGCCACAGGCACCGGAAAATCGGCAACGACTGCTTGGCTAATTGAACGTTTGCAGAGACCAACTTTAGTGCTGGCTCCAAATAAGACTTTGGCTGCACAGTTGGCAAATGAGTTCCGCGAACTCTTACCCAATAACGCAGTCGAATATTTCGTTTCATATTACGACTATTACCAACCAGAAGCGTATGTGCCACAGACTGACACTTTTATCGAGAAAGATTCCAGTGTCAACGATGAAGTGGAGCGTTTACGACATTCGGCTACGAATTCATTATTGACTCGTCGCGATGTGATCGTAGTCGCAACAGTTTCTTGTATTTACGGACTTGGAACACCTCAGGAATATATCGACCGCATGATTCGCTTGAAGGTGGGCGATGAAATAGAGCGCAATAAACTATTACGTAAATTCGTGGATGTTCAATATCAGCGCAACGATATGGCTTTCGAACGCGGCACCTTCCGCGTTCGAGGTGACACGATAGAGATTATTCCGATGTATGAAGAACTCGCCATCCGCATTGAAATGTTCGGCGATGAGATAGAAAAAATCATGACCTTGCATCCGCTCACTGGTGAAATTCTGCGCGATGAAACTGAAATTTACATCTTCCCAGCCACGCATTATGCAGCTGGACCAGAAACTATTAAGCGCGCCATGGGGGAGATTCAAGATGAGTTGCAGATTCAACTAAATCTCTTTGAGAAACAGGGAAAACTCTTAGAAGCGCAACGTTTAAAGATGCGGACAACTTTTGATCTCGAGATGATGGAGCAGTTAGGTTTCTGTTCGGGAATTGAGAATTACTCAAGACATCTGGATGGACGAGCTCCAGGTTCTGCACCGAACTGTTTATTGGATTACTTCCCCGAAGACTTTTTACTGGTTATCGATGAAAGCCATGTAACAGTGCCACAAATTGGCGCAATGTTTGAAGGAGATGCATCGCGTAAGCGCACATTGGTAGAACACGGTTTTCGTCTTCCCAGCGCCATGGATAACCGCCCACTTAAATGGCCAGAATTTTTAGAGCGAGTAGGTCAAAAAGTATTCCTATCGGCAACTCCGGGTAAGTATGAAATGGCAAAAGTCGATGGCGATGTTGTAGAACAAGTTATTCGTCCGACCGGTCTGGTTGACCCTGCGATCATAATCAAGCCGATTAAAGGCCAGATTGATGATCTTTTAAATGAGATTAATATCCGCGCCGCTAAAAATGAACGAGTTTTGGTAACTACGTTAACTAAGAAAATGTCGGAAGACCTTACAGATTATCTCCAAGAACGTGGAGTGCGCGTTCGGTACTTGCACTCTGAGGTAGACACCTTGCGACGCGTTGAACTCCTGCGCGAATTACGCACCGGTGAATACGATGTGCTGATCGGTATTAACCTTTTGCGAGAAGGCTTGGACCTCCCTGAAGTTTCTCTTGTTGCGATTCTCGATGCCGATAAGGAAGGATTCTTGCGTTCTGCGACTTCACTAATTCAAACTATCGGCCGTGCGGCACGAAATGTTTCGGGCGAAGTGCACATGTACGCCGACAATATAACTAAGTCGATGGCGCAGGCGATCGATGAAACCAATCGCCGCCGCGCCAAACAAGTTGCCTACAACCAAGAACGTGGCGTAGACCCACAGCCACTGCGTAAGAAGATCGCTGATATTACCGATCAGATTAATCGCGAGAGCGAGGACACTGAAGTACTTTTATCCCACGAAAAGGGTGGAGCCAAGAAGATTGCTTCTACTTCCGGAATCTATGACAAATCATCGATTTCTTTACCGCGCAAGGATCTCATCGCATTGATAGGCTCGCTCACCGATCAGATGCGCAATGCGGCTGCAGAACTTCAATTCGAGGTCGCTGCTCGCTTACGAGATGAAATTAGATTATTGAAGAAAGAATTACGAATGATGGAAGAGGCCGGAGTTTGAGTATCGATAAGTTGGTTGTGCGCGGTGCACGTGAACATAACCTAAAGAATGTCTCCATCGAGCTTCCTCGCGATGCATTAGTTGTTTTCACTGGTCTTTCTGGATCTGGAAAATCATCGCTTGCCTTTGACACGATCTTTGCTGAAGGCCAACGCCGTTACGTTGAATCGTTATCTGCCTACGCACGACAATTCTTAGGGCAGATGGATAAGCCTGATGTTGATTTTATTGAAGGTTTATCACCCGCTGTTTCGATTGATCAGAAATCAACCAACCGAAACCCGCGATCGACGGTTGGAACAATCACTGAAGTTTATGACTATTTACGTCTCCTCTTTGCTCGAGCGGGACGACCACATTGCCCCAAATGCGGGAAGGCAGTTACTCGCCAATCGCCACAGCAAATCGTTGATCAGATTCTTGAACTTGAGCCAAATACAAAGTTCCAAGTTTTGGCGCCAGTTATTCGAGCACGTAAAGGTGAGTTTGTTGAATTATTTACTGATTTAGTTACACAGGGTTACTCACGGGCACGAGTTGATGGCGAGGTAATTCAACTCTCTGAGCCACCAAAGCTAAAGAAACAGGAAAAGCACACCATCGAAGTTGTTGTGGATCGCTTAACTGCCAAGGCTGAGAGTAAGACCCGACTCACTGATTCAATTGAAACCGCGCTGCGACTTTCATCTGGAATTGTTGTGTTGGACTTTGTCAATGCAAAAGGTGCAGATAAGGAACGCACCTACAGCGAGCACCTGGCCTGTCACGATTGCAATCTCTCCTTCGAAGAACTTGAACCAAGATCTTTCTCCTTTAACTCACCATTTGGTGCATGTGTTGAATGCTCTGGTATCGGTACTAAAAAAGAGGTCGATATAGACCTAATAATTCCTGACGATTCAATTTCGATTAATGATGGCGCGATAGCTCCCTGGTCTGGCGGGCAATCAGCAGATTACTTCCTGCGTCTACTCGAAGCCCTAGCTAAAGATCTGCCGTTCTCACTTGATATACCTTGGAAGAAGATCTCGGCCAAAGCGCGCGAGGCGATCCTTAATGGGTACGAGTATGAAATCAAGATGAAGTACAAGGGTCGATATGGTTCGCGCAATTACACAACTGGCTTTGAAGGCGTTATTCCTTTTATCCATCGCCGTCACGAAGAAACCGATAGTGACTACAGCCGCGATAAATATGAGGCGTATATGCGCGAGATATCCTGTGAAAAATGTAATGGTGCGCGTCTTAAGCCTGAGGTTCTTGCCGTAACTATCGGCGATAAGAATATTTCAGAAATTTGCGAGTTATCAATCGCAGATTGTGCGAACTTCCTGAAAGAAATAAAACTTAATAAGCGTGAAGCGCAGATCGCC
>WLQO01000124.1 GCA_009698295.1 Actinomycetota bacterium
AAGAGTACGAGCATGCGAAAGCTCGTGGTGCCAAGATTTACTGCGAGTTAGTTGGCCAAGGACTTTCATCGGATGGTTATCACATCGCAGCTCCTGATCCAGAAGGTGCTGGTGTGCAGCGCGCAATTAAATTTGCGTTAGCCGATGCCAAACTTTCTACAAAAGATATTGTTCATTTAAATGCTCATGCGACTTCGACTCCAGCAGGAGATGTTGCTGAAGCAAATGCACTGCGCCTGGCGCTCGGTAACGATTCTGACCACGTTGCGGTTTCTGCAACAAAATCAATGACTGGACATTTGCTTGGTGGAGCAGGAGCAATTGAATCTGTCTTTATTGTTAAGGCTCTGCAAGAGCGGTTGGCTCCCCCAACAATCAATATTGAAAACTTAGATTCTGCTGTGACTATCGATGTCGTGCGTGATGTTCCTCGCCAACTTCCGGCGGGACAAATTGCAGCGCTCAATGATTCCTTTGGTTTTGGCGGCCATAACGTTGTATTGGCATTCGCTACTCTATAAACTCGACTTATTATGGTTAACAATGAAGTTAACGCAGCGATTGACCCAAGAGATCCATTACTGCGAATCCAGCGCCTATTAGATCCGGGCACAGATTCATTATTACTTGAACGCACAGATTGCGGAATGATCGCAGCAACCGGTGCGATAAAAGGAAATAAAGTTGTTGTCTTTGCATCCGATGCCACAATTAAAAGTGGAGCACTTGGTGTCGATGGTTCACATGTAATCGTTAGCGCTTATAAAGAAGCGATGGCTAAGCAACTTCCGATCATTGGTATCTGGCACTCAGGTGGTGCGCGCTTAAGCGATGGAGTTTCATCACTAAATGCATTCGGCGAAGTCTTCCAATCGATGATTATGGCCAGCGGGCGAATCCCACAACTCTCACTTGTGCTCGGTCCAACCGCAGGTGGTGGCGCATATGGTCCGGCGTTGACCGACATTGTTGTACTTGCTCCCGAAGGTCGAATCTTTGTAACTGGACCAGATGTTGTTAAATCAGTAACTGGCGAAGATGTTGATATGGCATCCCTTGGCGGACCAGAAGCGCATAGTAAAAATAGCGGTGTTGCACATGTCATCGCGACGACCGAACAGGAAGCCTTTGATGAAATTCGTGATGTGACAGCGCTCTTTTCCAATCAAGGACACATGGATACAGATCTTGCAGATTTAGATCTCTCTGTCTTTGTTCCGCCGGTAAGCAAGCGCAGTTACGAAGTACATCCGTTAATTGATGCGATTTTGGATACCGATGGCGAAAAATTAGAGCTGCTGCCAGTGTGGGCTGAAAATATGACCACTGTTCTTGGTCGCTTTGGCGGGCGCACCGTAGGTGTTATTGCTAATAATCCTGCGCACATCGGTGGAGTCTTAGATTCCGCAGCGGGCGAAAAAGCTGCGCGCTTTGTGCGCACATGCGACGCCTTTGGAATTCCATTAATTGTTATCGCAGATGTGACCGGATTTCTGCCTGGTGCAGGTCAAGAATGGGAAGGTGCAGTTCGTCGCGGTGCGAAGTTGTTGCACGCCTTTGGTGAAGCAGTAGTTCCGCGCGTTACTTTAATTACCCGACGTGCATACGGTGGAGCCTTTGTTGCGATGAATGCTAAATCACTCGGTGCTACGCGAGTTTTCGCTTGGCCAAACGCAGAAGTTTCCGTGATGGGCGCCGTTGCTGCCGTGCGCGTTCTGCACCGCAGGTTGCTTGCAGATCTTGCACCAGAACAACGTGAGAATATGGAGTTAGAACTTGCGGCAGAACATGACAAGGTTTCGGGTGGAGTTACTAAAGCGGTAGAAATTGGCGCAGTCGACGAAATTGTGGAACCGAAAAATACTCGCACCGCACTTGCTCGCGCACTTGCCGCCGCCCCTAATCGACGCGGTGCCCACGGAAATATCCCGCTTTAACTAACTTTTAAATCGCTCATTTACATAGTCACCAGGCAAGTTTGTGTCATGCCCATCGGGCACACCCATACGTTCAATAACTTCTTCATAGCCTAGATATTTTCCGTGCAATTCTGATTTAGTCACACCGCGAAAACAAGATGCAGTAAAACCTGGCGACATTGTGCAAGCAAAGAGCGACCATTGTCCGCCTGGTGCAACTTCACCGGCTTGAATAACGCCAGCTTTTATCGTGTGCTGCATAACTTGGCCAGCAGCGATATCTCGCCCTAAAACAATTGTGCGCGCTGTGCCATCGGCATGAAATTCGTATAAAGCAATCGGATCGCCTTCATAGAAATGCCAGACTTCATCAAATTCCAGAACATGTGCGGTGGATGCACTGACCGGATCACTCTTATATAAGCCAAGGCCAGCGGTTCCGGCCGGGCCTCCTGAAGCGGTCTTCTCATCTGAAATATAAGTATTTATAAAATAAGTACCCTCAACCGGCAAGGGTTTCATCCCAAAATAAGCGATTAATTCTTCAGCGCGCGACATTTATATTTATTACTTCTTCACCGTGAAGGTAACAGAGACGGTGGTCGTAACCGTTTTCTTAATTGTGGTTGTGTCATATGCACCACCATCTGAAGTCGCAATCGAATCTGGAGTAGTGACCTGGAATAAACCAGCTTTTACTCCAGTGACAGTACCAACTTTGCTACCGACTGCTTGGGTGATAGAAATTGCGCGGAGTTTGGCATCTTTCATCGCCTCTTCAAGTAACTTTGGGCGAAGTTCCGTCAAGGTGGAAATGTAATACTGCGGCCCATAATTATTTACTGAAACTCCAGATTGCAAGATCGAACCGATTCCTTGTGAAAGTTTAGATACTAAATCAACATCTTTTGTGCGAACGGTGATGTCACGGCTGGCACGGTAGTTCAAGATTCTGCCAGTGGAATTTCCATTTACATATTCTTCTTGGCCATAGGTAGAAACTGGCCCGAGAGTAAGCGCTTCGGCAGGTATGCCACCATCTGCTAAATATTTTGTCACCGCTTCGACATCGTTTCCTACTTTTACTATCGCATCAGAAACTTTTGGGCGAGAAAGGGATACGGATAAAGTCCAGACGGCATTATCTGCAACTGCTTCGGTACGAGCGGAACCAGTCACGACAATCCCGTTATCGGAACGACTTGCAAAGCCAGCACCAACTTTTACCAGCCCACCGCCTATTGCTAGTGCGAGAATCAAAGCCGAAGTAATAAAAGCAATTGCTTTGCGGCGTTCGATCTGAATTATTGGGCTCTCTGGAATTGTCATATTCTTATTCTATCTGACTAGATTGCACGCAGTTGAAGAAC
>WLQO01000125.1 GCA_009698295.1 Actinomycetota bacterium
CAGAAGCGCTGGAAAAAGCAGCGCTTAAAGAACTTCGCGAACGCCAACCAGATCGTGTCTTGGAAACAAACGTTGAATTCTGGGCGGCAATTATCTTGGACTTCGCACAAGTTCCGGCGCCGCTCTTTACATCAATGTTTACTGCAGCTCGCACGGCCGGTTGGTCAGCACATATTCTTGAGCAGAAGCGCACGGGCCGTTTAATCCGCCCATCTGCCCGTTATGTTGGCAAGGGTCCACGTAAACCTGAAGAAGTCGACGGCTGGGATGACTCCGTCGGCATGTTGCACAACTAAGCCAGACCCCAAATAAACCCTAAAAGGGTGATTTCCAAGGCATATGAAAGCGCTCTTGCAACGCCTGCCATTTATAACATTCGTATAAATGGGGGATAAAACCCTTATTTAAAGGGGTTTTAGTTTGATCTTGACCCCTAAATGATATGGAATAGCCCCACAAGAGATCCATACCCTCATGAACTCTCTATATCTTTGGAGGAAATATGAATAAAAAGCGAATTGGTGTTGTCGGTGCAATCGCCGCCGCAGCTCTCGCAGTATCAGCACTTGCAGTTCCATCTGCATTTGCTGCAAAAAAGTCAATCGTAATCTGGGCTGATGACACTCGTGGTCCTGCTCTAGCTAAGATCGTAAAGCAAATGGAAGCAACAGTTCCTGGTTACGCCGTAACAGTTAAGGCATTTGCTTCATATGATGCACTTGGTGCTGCTTGGGATAAGGCAACATCTGCAACAGGTCCAGACCTTATTCTTCGCGATGGTGCACTTGCTATTTCCGGATCTAAATCTGGTCGCATCCAGTCACTTCTCGTTTCTCCTGCAACAAAGGCACAATTTGCTTCAGCTGCATGGGGTGCAATGACTGTTAACGGTCGCGTTTACGGAATCCCTACAGATGTTGACACAACAGCAATGATTTACAACACTGCTATGTTTGCAACAGCGCCAAAGACAATTGGTGAAATTTACGATTACTACATCAAGAATAAGGCAACACTCACAAATGGTGTTTGTTCATTCAACGGTACTTGGGGTGCGCAGCCAATGCTGACAGCTCTTGGTGGCGGTGCTTGGGGTTACAAGAATGGTGTAGCAGATCTATCTACAGTCGTCTTCAACTCAGCAGCATTTAAGTCAAATGTTAAGAAGTACCTAATTGGTGCAGATGGAAAGACAAACGGTTTCTTCTCATACGATGGATGCGACACTGCATTCAAGGCCGGCAAGACTCCTGTAGCACTTGTTGGATCATGGAATATGAAGGACATCAAGGCAAGTGGCGTTAAGTACGCATGGGGCTCACTTCCAGGAACAACAGCCGGAAAATTTGGTAACCAGTGGGCTGGATATGCCGCTGCTTATCTAACTTCATATGCGACAAGCCACGGAGTTAAGACTGGTGCAAACCAGCTGCTCAATAAGTTCTTCGCAACAGAAGCTGGTCAACTTGCGCTAAATGAAGCACAAGCAGATCAACGTCCATTGGCTCATATCTCAGCAGCAGCAAAGACTAAAGATGCTACAGCTGCAGGTATCGGTGCATCAGCAGCTAACTCAGTTAAGCAACTAGCTGCACTTGATGACAAGACTGGCGGAGCAAACTGGTACTCAGTATCAGATGATGCTCTAAAAGATATCTTTGCAGGCAAGGATGTCGATACCACTTTAGATAAGGCAGCAGATGTTCTTTCTAAGAACTTTGCAAACTTTGCTAAAGGATAAGCAGTAGAAAAATAGGTATAAAGTAAAAGGTGGGAGATGTACGAACTTCTCGTACATCTCCCACCTTTACTATTTTGATAACTAACTTTATTTTTAAAAAGGGGAGACATGTTTTATAAGCTTGTCGGACTGCGTGGTCCGCTAGCCCTCTTTTTAAAGTTGGGCATTTTAGGCGGAGCAGATGCCGCGATGATTTGGCTCATATCTGCGGCGATCAATAAAAATTCGTTGATCATCGCCGGCGTTGTGACAGTCGCTCTAATTTTCTTGAATTATTCATTTATGACCAAGGGCGCTATTCCCCTTAAGTTTCTTGCCGTTGGATTAGTTTTCTTCTCGATATTCGTCATCACTCCAACGGGATATACGATCTTGATGTCGACGTACAACTTTAAAACCGGAAACGAAATCGCAAAAACAGCAGCGATACGAGAAATTATTAACAACGGAATCGTGGCAGATGCCGAAGGCACCGCCTACGATCTCTTTCTCGGCAAGACCAGCAGCGGAAAATACGCTGGAATATTGGAGAACCAGGTAAGCAAAGAGCTTTTATATGGCGATGAAAATGGAGTCCGCCCAGCAAAAGAATCTGAAGTCACTCGTGATATTTCAGGTTTAATCACAGGTGCCAATGGGATTAAGTCGCTGACTGATGAAGAATTTGCCAATGATGATGCGGTGATAACTGCGCTCCGTTTCCCGCTGGGCGATGGTTCATATGCCGCGCCACAAGGAACTAATGTTGCTGCACGATTAATTCAAAGCGTTACTTACGATCCGGTGACTGATCAAGTTAAAAACATTGAGCTTGGCATAACCTACGTTGATAACGGAAATGGAAACTTCGCCGCAAAAGATGATCCAACAACGCGCCTTGATCCCGGTTGGCGAGCATTTTCAGGCATAGATAACTTTAAAGCGCTAGCCCTAGATAAGAAATTGCGCGATCCATTTATAAAGGTGTTCATCTGGACAATCGCTTTTGCCTTTTTATCGGTTGGTACAACCTTTGCGGTTGGAATGGCTCTCGCTCTTGCACTGGAAGCGCCAATTAAGTTCCGCAGGTTTTATCGCGGCTTCTTGATCTTGCCGTATGCAATTCCCAGTTTTATGAGCATCTTGATCTGGAGAGGCTTATTCAATAAAGAATACGGAGCAATAAATACGCTGCTGGGTTTAAATATCGATTGGTTTGATAAACCTTGGCTAGCCCGATTTGCAGTGATACTTGTAAATCTTTGGTTGGGCTTCCCATACATGTACTTGATCGGCAGTGGCGCGCTGCAATCTATTCCTTCCGAACTAGAAGAAGCGGCATCAATCGATGGCGCATCTGAAAAGCAGACTTTTTATACAATTAAATTACCGCTTCTTTTGCAGATCCTTGGCCCACTTCTGATCGCAAGTTTTGCCTACAATTTCAATAACTTTAATATTATTTACCTATTAACCGGTGGTGGTCCCACCAATGCGATTGACGGTGAAGTCGCCGGAGCCACCGACATTTTGATTTCCTATGCTTACAAAACCGC
>WLQO01000126.1 GCA_009698295.1 Actinomycetota bacterium
CGACCCTGCTCATTACGGTACAGAAACACTCAGACTCTTTCAGGCAGCAAAAGCTACTTCGCACGCTGAATTCGAGAGCGCTGCAAAGCGACGCAATGAATTACTTCCGCTGGCTGCTGCTTTGTACGACGCAATAGATGTGATTGTTACACCGGCGGCTCCATACGTTGCTCCCGCAACTACTCCTCCCATGGACACGCCCGATGGAGCGGTAGAAGGCGCATACACAGCAATTTTCAATATCACTGGAGATCCAGCAATTGTGATTCCCTGTGGCTTGAATTCAGAAGGATTGCCTATTGGAATTCAATTAGCGACCGTTAAGGGAAGTGACTTCCGATTGCTTTCAATTGCGCAAGCAGTTGAAACAGCGCTAGCGCTGAAGTTAGCTCCAAAAAATTAGCTAAGGGCCAGCCCAACTAATATTCCATTTTCTGAAACAGCTGGGCTACTCGTTTGAAATAGAACGATTCCATCTTGTGGCGCCAAAATGTTTGCGAAAACTTCTCCCCAGAGATCGCTTAAGGTTCCGAGCGAATCACCGGCTTTAACTAATTCACCAGTGGCTTTTGCGGGTTGCCACCATCCTGCTTTTTCTGCACGCAACCAGTTCCAACCATCATAAATTTTATGTTCGCGATCCGCCCACGGCGTACCTGCCAGAACTCCAAGAGAGCGGCATAAATTAATAAGACCGGCGAGATGGCGATCGACTGCTTGCGGGTCGAGAATTCCATTTTGGCCAGATTCAGCGGTTATCGCGGGGATCCCGATACTAGAGGCAGTTGCTGAAGTACTGCCCGCGACAACCAGTCCCGCAGCGCGCTGGCGAACAATATGTTTTATGCCGTAAGCCTTTGCCATCGCAAGTGATTTTGATTCAACAGCGGATTCTTCAAAGAGGGTAAATGGTTCGAGTGATTCAGGAATATCACCGGCATGCATATCTAATAGAAAATCTGAACCTTTTATAAATTTCTCAAAAATATGGAAGGCGTAAATTTCGGTAAATGAACCGTATTGGTTGCCGGGAAATGCGCGATTGAGGTTTTCATGATCGACCGGAATTACAAATGGGACGCGCGCCCAAAAAGCCAAGATGTTGACGATTGGGACAACGGTGATGCGCCCAATAATTTCTTGATCTTTAACTTCGGCAACAAATTTTTTAGCGGCTGCGATCGATGAATATTCGGCACCGTGTATTCCGGCAAGAACTGTTAAGTGTGGACCAGGGGTTGCTCCAATTAATTCAAAGTAAGGGATATCGATTCCTGAGCCAGTTGGCCCAGGAATCGATAGAACTTCCCTGTTAATCATTTATTTACTTTGCTACCAAATGTGGAAGGTAGTCAGCGATAAATTTACGTTGCACTTCCTGGAACAAGTCATACTCTTCAAATTGTGGAGAGTGGCCTGACTTCTCGAAAATAACTAAACGTGAATTTGGAATTCCGTCTGCAATGATCTGAGCTGAAGCAACTGGTGTAACCCAGTCAGTGCGACCAACGGTAACCAAGGTTGGAGCCTTGATTGTGTGCAGGATTGGCTTCAAATCATAATTTGGTGAGTTGTGAGTGAAGCAATAGTTGTGAGCTTCATGGTGATAGAAGCCCGCTTCAACGCGTGCAGCTGATTTCACTGGATCGTAATGGAAATCATAAAGTGGAATTAGCTCCGCCCAACAAGCCTTTAGATCTGCATCATCGCGGATCTGACCAGTCCAGTATCGATTGAAGTTATCCCAATTAATTTCTACACGATCCTGATTGCGAGCATTTTCTTCTAAGGTTTTGAAGTTATCTGAATCTGCAGATGTATCGCGGAGAAGAACAGCCTCGGTGTGTTCTGGATAGCGAACGGCGTATTCAAGTGAGATGAAACCGCCGTATGAACCGCCGGCTACAACAATCTTTTCAGCGCCAATCCACTTGCGCAGTCCATCAACATCTGCGGCCCATTGTTCGTGTGAATAAGGTCCAACAATTTCGCTATTGCCACAACCGCGGGCATCGAAAGCGATTACTTGAAAGATATCTGAAAGTGGTCCATATGTTGCCTTTGGTTCAGCTAGCGATCCGATTCCGCCACCACCATGGTGAGAGATCAAAACTGGCTTGCCTTCGCCTTTGCCCATAACTTCAACATTTAATTTGGCGCCATTAATTTCTACGATCATTTCGCTTACTCCTCCGTTTAAAAAAGACTTTTTCTATATTCGTGGAGAGTAACTTGTTTAATCGAAAAATATAAGAGATTAGCGCCCGCGAGATGCGCGCAATAGGCGGTCTCTGATGGCGATTGCTAAACCAGGACCTTGGGGTTGCACCACAACTACCGTTGAGATTTGTTGCTTATCTGCGCTGCGTAAGGCCTCATATAAAATTCTGGAGAATTCTTCAATATCTTTAGGAGAACCCAGACGAATCACACCCGGCGGAGTTGAAATATCTGAAAGCGCAATCAATCCGTCTCCGGCTTTGGCATCTGTGTCTAGAAGAACTTGGGCCACTGGCGAATAATGGTTTTCCAGCGAACCGCTTACTCGAATCTCATCTCCAGAAGTTACAACTTTCAATCCAGTGGATTCTTCAGCCATTTCCAACGTAATCGCCCCTGGGCGCAAGATCCGCGGCGCATCAGATGTGCAATCGATGATCGTTGATTCGACGCCAACGTTTGAGGATCCGCCATCTAAAATTAAATCTTCATTATCTAAGTTATCACCGAGCTCATCCTGCACTGCTTGGGCTGTTGTCGGCGATACATGTCCAAAACGATTTGCACTTGGTGCCGCAATTCCCTTTCCGCCAATTTTTTCAAAGGCCGATAACAGAGCCAGTGCAACGACATGATCAGGAACCCGCAGCCCAACAGTTGGTTGTCCTCCAGTTACAAAATCTTCTGCCAAAAGTGAACGTTTCAAAATCAAAGTCATTGGACCTGGCCAAAAATCGCGGGCGAGTGCAATTGCATAACTAGGGATCTCATCAGCCCATTCACCGAGTGATTGCATCGAATGGATATGGACAATTAGTGGATGATCGGCAGGGCGTCCTTTAACTTTATAAATTCGCGCGACTGCATCTTTATTTGTGGCATCAGCGCCGAGGCCGTAAACAGTCTCGGTTGGAAAGGCAACGAGTC
>WLQO01000127.1 GCA_009698295.1 Actinomycetota bacterium
ACACAAGTCATACAAATTCCAATTCCGCAGGCCATCGCTTCTTCAACTGCACATTGGTGAACTACATCCGAACCATCTGTGATCTCTGAAATAGCACGTAACATCCCCATTGGTCCGCAGGAGTAAATAACATCTACTTCTCTATTTTCAATAAGCATCTTTATTGGTTCGGTAACACGACCCGTCTCGCCCATCGAACCATCTTCGGTGTAAATCTTTAGCGAGTTAACCGAACGTTTGCCTTCCATTGGAGCATAAATCTTTCCGCCCGTGGAGGCACCGAGCAACATATCTACTTTGCAGCCACGAGCTTTTAACACCTCTGCTAATCCAAAGAGCGGAGCTGAACCGTAGCCGCCACCAATCAGCAGCGCCTTAACTGGCTCGGTAGGAATTCCAAAGGCAGTACCAAGCGGTGCGATGATATCTACTTCAGCACCTTCTGCTTGCGAGCAGAGCCACTTTGAACCAGCGCCATGTGGAGCAACAATTAACTCCATAGTTCCACCAAAACTCACACTCTCTGCGACCCGAGAAATTGCAAAGGCGCGCCGCAAAATCATTCGTGAGGAATCGCCACCTACTTTGATAGCAACGAAGTTGCCAGGCCGGCAGTATTTAACTAATTCCCCAATTCCAAAGACGATTTGGTGATACTGACCAACTCGTTTATTCGCCAATACGGTTGCATTCAACTGTGATGCGGAACGATTAATTTGCGACATTATCGCTTCAACCATTCCTGAATTGGGAGAACGTTTAGCTCTCCTCGTTGCAACGCCTTAATTCCCTCGACCGCCGCGCTAAATCCTGCCGTTGTAGTAATACACGGAATTGAACGTTGAACAGCTGCAGTTCGAATCGCCCATCCATCTGCACGCGTTCCGCGTCCGACTGGGGTATTAATGACTAGATCTACATCACCGCTATTTAATAGTTCAACGATTGTTCGCTCCCCCATTGGCCCCGATCCTTCAGAGTTCTTGCGAACCTTATGTGCAAGGACGCCATTTACAGCTAAGAAATCGGCAGTTCCACCTGTTGCTAACAAGCTAAAACCGAGAGAGACCAAGGCTTTAGCAGGTGCAATTCCTGATGTTTTATCTTTATCGGCTAAAGAAATAAAGACTGTTCCGGATTTAGGTAAAGGGCCAAAGGCGCTTATCTGAGATTTCGCATAACTTTCGCCAAATGTTTCGGCGATACCCATAACTTCACCAGTAGATCGCATCTCAGGTCCAAGAACAGCATCAACGCCGCGGCCATCAGTTCGACGGAAACGATTCCATGGCAGAACCGCCTCTTTCACCGAAATTCCCTTAGCAACTCCATCAACGCTATTAGGAAGAAGTCCCTCCACTTTCAACTGCGCAATCGTTGCGCCAACGGAAATTCGAGCCGCCGCTTTTGCAAGTGGGACACCAGTTGCCTTACTGACAAATGGAACAGTGCGTGATGCACGTGGGTTGGCTTCTAATACATATAAAACTTCTTCGGCGATAGCAAACTGAATATTGATTAAACCCAAAACGCCTACTCCTTGGGCAATCTTTAAAGTTGCCTCACGAATCGCCTTTTGTTGTGATGGCGTGATCGTGGCCGCCGGCAGTACGCAAGCGCTATCACCTGAGTGAATACCTGCTTCTTCTATATGTTCCATCACTCCACCCAGGAAGAGTTCTTCTCCATCGTATAACGCATCAACATCAATTTCGATTGCGCTATCCAAGAAACGATCAACTAGAACCGGATGATCGGGAGTTATATCAGTAGCCCGACTAATGAATCCTGAAAGAGCCTCATCATCATAAACAATTTCCATGCCTCGACCACCTAGAACAAATGATGGTCGCACTAAAACTGGATATCCGATTCGGGAGGCAATATCTAAAGCCTCCATTTGAGAGGCTGCCATTCCAAATTCTGGGGCGGTCAGCGATTGTTCTTGCAGAACTTTTCCAAAAGCGCCGCGTTCTTCAGCGAGATTAATCGCCTCTGGAGATGTTCCCAAGATATTAACGCCCGCCGCTTTTAACCCAGCTGCTAGTCCCAGTGGAGTTTGTCCTCCGAGCTGGGTAATCACTCCAAGGACTGGTCCGGCCAGCGTTTCAGCATGAACAACTTCTAGAACATCTTCCAATGTAAGCGGTTCGAAATAGAGACGATCAGATGTGTCGTAATCAGTAGAAACTGTCTCGGGATTGCAGTTGATCATGATTGTTTCAAAACCGGCTTCACGTAGCGTAAATGATGCATGCACGCACGAATAATCGAATTCGATTCCTTGGCCAATTCGGTTAGGACCACTTCCCAAAATTATGACCGCAGGTTTGGTGCGCGGACGAACTTCCGTCTCTTCCTCATAACTTGAATAGTGGTACGGCGTAAACGCTTCAAATTCGGCAGCACAGGTGTCAACTGTTTTATAAACAGGGCGAACGTTTGCGTGATGGCGCGCTTTTCTTACATCGTCTTCAGATAAACCTCGTAACGCGCCAATCTGCGAATCGGAGAAGCCCATCTCTTTCGCCGAGCGTAAAACGCTTTGGGAGAGTTCACCTGGTTGTGCCAATTCTCTTGCTCGAATATTTATCAAATCAATTTGATGCAGGAACCATCGATCGATCTTGGTGGCTGCAAAAATTTGATCTATCTCCACTCCCGCCCACATAGCTTGCTGGACTTGTTGGAGACGATATTCAGTAGGTATCTGCATCGATTTAAGTAATCCAGATTTATCAATTTTAGAAAGATCTGCTGGGAATTGGAAAATCGCTTCCTTGCGCTCTAAAGAACGCAGCGCCTTCATCAAAGCCTCAGGGAAAGAACGACCGATAGCCATTGCTTCGCCCACGCTCTTCATCGTGGTGGTTAAGCGTGGATCAGCATCTGCAAACTTCTCAAAGGCAAAACGTGGCGCTTTAACAACGATGTAATCGAGAGTCGGCTCGAAAGAGGCGGGAGTTACTTGGGTAATATCGTTTTTGATCTCATCTAGCGTGTAACCAATGGCTAGTTTGGTGGCGATTTTAGCGATCGGAAAACCAGTCGCCTTTGAGGCCAGCGCACTTGATCGTGAAACACGGGGGTTCATTTCGATCACGATTATTCGGCCA
>WLQO01000128.1 GCA_009698295.1 Actinomycetota bacterium
CGACCAAGTGCATGCACGCGCCATCCAGCTGCGCGCCACTTATCGCGATCTAGCGCATTGCGCCCATCAATTAAGAATTTGGATTTAACCAACTGTCCGATCACTGATGGATCGAGCTCACGGTATTCCTTCCACTCGGTTAAGTGGAGGATGGCATCGGCGCCTTTAACGCAATCGGTAACTTTCTCGGCGAAATCAAGGTTTGGGAAACGCTTACGTGCTGGCTCAATTCCCTTTGGATCATGGACAACAACTGTGGCACCCGCTGCTTGCAGTTGTGCTGCGATATCAAGAGCTGGGGAGTCGCGCACATCATCGCTATCTGGTTTGAAGGTAGCACCGAGAATTGCAATTTTATATTGATTTAAATCTTCAGACAGATCAGCGCGAACTACATCAATTACACGTTGGCGTGCCCGTAAATTAATCGCATCAATCTCGTGTAAAAAATTGAGAGCTTGATCAGCACCAAGTTCTTCGGCACGCGCCATAAATGCACGTATATCTTTCGGTAAACATCCGCCACCAAAACCAATACCAGCTTGCAAGAAGCGGCTACCGATTCGTGGGTCGTAACCAATAGCTTTGGCAAGCACTGTTACATCGCCGCCAGCGGCTTCGCAAACTTCCGCCATGGCGTTGATAAATGAAATTTTTGTAGCAAGAAATGAGTTAGCAGCAACTTTCACAAGTTCGGCAGTTGGAAGATCTGCACGAATCCAAGGCGTACCAAGATCAAGAATCTGCTTGTAGACATCTTTCAATATATTTTCAGCGCGATCGTTGACTACGCCCACAACTAAGCGATTAGGCTTTAAGGTATCTTCAACTGCAAAACCTTCACGCAAGAACTCGGGATTCCATGCCAGATCTGCTTGTGGGGCAGAAGTTGCCAGAATCTCACGGAGCGCTTGCGCGGTTCCAACCGGAACCGTTGATTTTCCAACAACTAGTGATCCATCTTTTAAGTAAGGCGAGATTGCTGTGACTGCCGACTTTACAAAAGTTAAATCTGCAGCCAAACCTTCTTTGCTTTGTGGAGTTCCGACGCATATAAAGTGAACATCAGCATCGGCAGCTGCTGAAAAATCGGTAGTAAAGGTGAGACGGCCAGTCTTAATTTCATCGGCTAGTAAGGTATCTAAGCCTGGTTCATAGAATGGGAGTTGACCACTAGATAAAAGATCTACTTTGCTCTGGTCGGTATCAATTCCCACAACTTCAAAACCGAGAGATGACATACAAGCGGCGTGGGTCGCGCCTAGATAACCACAGCCAATTACCGAGAGTTTCATAGACCTAGAGTCTAAGGCACTCATTATTTGATTTCCCCATTATTTGATTTCTCCGCAGGGATTCTCCGCAGCGGTGCGAGTCTTGAATTTATCAATAATTTCAGGCTTAGCCGAAGCGGTAGCGCTTGCAGATGGCGAAGGTTTTACTTCATCAACTAGGGCAGCATCATCGCGGATGCGTGTCCAAAGTTCAGTACTTAAAGTTTTATCCCAAATGACTACAGATCCAAGTCCTTCGACACGTCCATTTGAGTTGGAAAGTGGAACGGTAAGGGTTCGCACATTGCCGGAGGAAAGTCCGCGCATTTGTTTAGCCAGGCTAATCAAATCGCTCTCATTTAAACTTTCATCCATTTTTATAGTGGAGATAGCAGCATTCATGAAATTAACAATCTTGATGGGGTTTAACAAAACACCCGAACTAGTCGCTTTCTTCAGCACTGAACTCATAAATTGTTGCTGTCGTTGCATGCGACCGATATCACCAAGGCCATCGTAATCACGGGTGCGAACGTACTTCAGCGCTTCTATTCCATCGAGAGTATGTGTACCGGCGCTAAGCACCAAGTGGCTCTTCGGATCATCAATATCAACTTTGGTACAAACTTGAATTCCGCCTAAAGCATCAACAATTCCGGCAAACCCAGCAAAGCTCACTTCAATGTAGTGGTCTATCTTCAGATTGGTTTCACCTTCAATTGTCTGAATCAATAAAGGTGCTCCACCGAATGCAAATGCCGCATTTAATTTATTTTGTCGCGCTGGAATCTGAGATTTTCCATTAGTGCTGATGTGTGCGGGAATGGTTACGAGCGTATCTCTCGGCAGCGAAATGAGATAAGCCTTATCTCGCTTCTTACTTATATGTACCAAAAGCATCGTGTCAGATCGGCCACCTGCGGCAGTTTTTGTACTGCCCACTTTTAACATTTTCAACTGCGCTTTAGTAAGACCTTCACGAGTATCTGATCCGACTAAGAGATAGTTAAGCGCCTTCGATGTTTTCTCTGGGCGATTTTCTAGGCCATTGAAGACGCTGATTCGCGCAATTTTTCCACTCACTTGCCCAAGCCCAAGCCAAGACACCGATGCGAGAACGACAACGCTCACAGAGAGTGATGTAATAATCCGTATCGCGCGCGTCGATTTCACATGCGAACTCTACTTGGGCGATAGCGTGGAGGGGTTATGACGACATCATTGGGCGAGTTACCTGTCTCACCGGCAATTAGCGTCATCCTGCCAGTGCTTAATGAAGAGCCACATTTAGCTGAATCAGTGACCGCCATCCTTTCTCAGGATTATGCAGGAACTTTTGAAATAATCCTTGCCCTTGGTCCATCAAAAGATCGCACCAATGAAGTTGCAGAAGGGCTAGCCGCGCGAGATAGTCGAATTAAATTAGTCGCAAATCCATCTGGGAAAACTGCGGCGGGCCTCAATCTGGCCATTGCGTCTTCACAAAGTCCAGTAATTGTGCGAGTCGATGGTCATGCAAAAATTCCTAATAACTATCTCTCGCTGGCAGTTTTAATCATGCGCGAATCTGGCGCAGTAAATGTTGGTGGAGTGATGGCTGCAGAAGGAGTAACAAAATTCGAAATTGCAGTCTCTCGCGCGATGCGCAGCGCACTTGGTGTTGGTGCCTCGCGTTTTCACACCGGAGGTAAAGCCGGCGAAGTAGATACCGTCTATTTGGGAGCATTTCGCCGCGAAGCCATAAATGCCGTAGGCGGTTTTGACGAGAGATATACCCGCGCTCAAGATTGGGAACTTAATCACCGACTCCGCAAAAATGGCGGAAAAGTGTTTTTCGATCCA
>WLQO01000129.1 GCA_009698295.1 Actinomycetota bacterium
AACTTCCAAGTTATGACGCAACAGAGCTAGCCGAATGGTTCCGCGCATCATGTGATTCTGGTTCTCTAGTTCGTTACCTTGAAACTTTTGCCCATACCGTTGCCGTAATGCAACGCACTGAAGATATCGTTCGAGTCGCTCGTGAATGTGCGATTGATCTGGCACGTGATGGCGTTGTCTATGCTGAAGTGCGTATGGCGCCGGAGTTATTGACCGAGAAAGGGTTAACTTTATCGACAGCGATTGAAGCGATCCTAGAAGGTTTCCGCGTTGGCGAAGTAGATGCAAAGAGTGAAGGAAATATTATTCGCGTGACCTTACTGCTCTGCGGAATGCGCCAGAATCAACTCTCTCAGGAAGTCGCTGAACTAGCTGTTAAATACCGCGATCGTGGGGTTGTTGGCTTTGATATTGCTGGCCCAGAAGATGGCTTTCCACCAAGTGATCAGCTCGATACCTTTGAGTACCTACGCCGCGAAAATGCACACTTCACGATTCACGCAGGTGAAGCCTATGGACTTCCTTCTATTTGGGAGGCGATTCAATTGTGCGGGGCTGAAAGATTGGGACATGGCGTTCGCATCATCGATGATATCGATTTAAATCACACACCAGCGCGACTAGGCCGACTCGCTGCCTATGTTCGCGATCGTCGTATTCCGCTAGAAATGTGTCCTTCTTCAAATATTCAAACTGGCGCTGCAGCAAATTTTGCAGATCACCCAATCGGTGATTTAGCAAAGTTGCGCTTTCGCGTCACCGTTAATACAGATAATCGATTAATGTCGGCAACATCAATGAGCCGCGAGATGGCGGAGTTAGTAAAAGCATTTGATTGGAACTTCTTAGATTTACAGCGTGTGACAATTAATGCGCTAAAGAGCTCTTTTATTCCATTCGAAGAACGTTTAGCCATCATTGAGAGCGTTGTTAAGCCTGGGTATTTAGCAATTTCTGCTGAATAATAACTAAACCCCGATTGGGTGCCAGACCGTTTTAGCTTCCATAAAGGCGTAAATACGAGTTGGTGAGATTGCTCCATCAAAGCTATGAATCCGCTTTAAATTCTCTGCGCCGGCAACCTTAAGGTCGGTGCGCTTCTTCTTATCAATCCCAGAAATATCAAAACCATCGATATCCATATGTGATGCTGCCCAAGGTGCGAGTTCATCATGTGAACCGGTTAAAATATTTATAACGCCTGCGGGTAGGTCACTTGTTTCTAAAACTTCAGCAAATGTCATTGCAGCAATTGCTGCAGATCCTGGAACCAGAGCAATTGCAGTATTACCGGAGACAATCGCAGGAGCGATCGCATCAATTAGCGCCAGGAAACTTTCTGCTGGTGCAACTGCGATAACACCTTGCGGTTCAGGAATGGTGAAGTTGTAATAAGGGCCAGAAACTGGGTTTGTGGCCCCAAAAGCTGCTGATAACTTATCGCTCCAACCGGCATACCAAACCCACCGATCGATTGCAGTTAAAACTTCATCTTGCGCCTTCTTAAGCGTTGTTCCAGTTGCAAGCGCAATTTCAGATGCGAATTGATCAGCGCGACCTTCCAGCATTTCGGCGATCCGATAAAGAATTTGTCCACGGTTGTACGCAGTTGCTTTTGCCCAACCGCTTTGCGCAGCACGCGCGGCGACTACTGCATCGCGCAGATCCTTACGAGAAGCAAGTGATGGATTTGCAATAAATCCGCCTTTAGCGTTGCTGACTTCGTACACGCGTCCTGATTCACTGCGTGGAAATGCTCCGTTTATATATAGCTTATAAGTCTTCTTTACTTCCAGGCGAGGTGTGGCCTTACTTGTTGTTGCTTTCTTAGAAGAAGCCATTTACTTTCCTTCCTTCAAATAAGCAGATAGCCCATGTTTGCCGCCTTCGCGACCCCAACCAGATTCTTTATATCCACCAAATGGAGAAGCAGGATCGAATTTATTAAATGTATTTGCCCAAATCACACCTGCGCGAAGTTGTTGGGTCGCCCACAAGATACGTGAGCCCTTCTCACTCCAGACACCGGCTGATAAGCCGAAGGGAGTGTTATTGGCTTTTTCAATCGCTTCTTGTGGAGTTCGGAAGGTCAGAACAGAAAGTACTGGACCAAATATTTCTTCACGAGCAATGCGATGTGCCTGAGTTACACCAGTAAAAATCGTAGGTGCAAACCAGAAACCCTTGGCCGATAAGGTGCAAGCGGGACTCCAACGTTGCGCACCTTCGGCATCTCCGGCACTTGCTAACTCTTGAATTTTGGTTAATTGTTCTCGGGAATTTATCGCGCCCAGATCTGTGTTCTTATCTAGCGGATCGCCAACGCGAATTTTTCCCATCCGCACTTTAAGTTTCTCAATTAGCTCATCGGCGATACCTTCTTGCAAAATCAGGCGAGATCCAGCGCAACAAACATGGCCCTGATTGAAAAATATGCCATTAACAATGCCTTCTACCGTCTCATCGAGCGGTGCATCATCGAAGACGATATTTGCACCTTTACCGCCTAATTCAAGGGTTGCTTTCTTATTAGTGCCGGCGATAGCGCGGGCAATTTTCTTGCCAACATCGGTAGATCCCGTGAATGCGATTTTATTTATGCCGGGATGGTTAACGATCGCAGCTCCTGTGGAGCCATCGCCGGTTACGATATTTACAACGCCATCTGGGAGTTCGGCTTGTTGGCACACTTCAGCAAATAAAAGAGCGGTCAGGGAAGTTGTTTCTGCCGGTTTTAATACAACGGTATTACCTGTTGCGAGTGCAGGTGCAACTTTCCAAGCAAGCATAAGAAGTGGAAAGTTCCAAGGAATTATTTGACCGGCTACACCATGAGGCTGAGGAGATTTACCCATGCCGGCGTAATCTAATTTATCTGCCCAACCTGCGTGATAGAAAAAATGCGCAGCTACGAATGGAATATCAATATCACGAGTTTCACGAATTGGTTTTCCATTATCTAAAGTTTCCAGTACCGCAAATTCGCGGGCGCGCTCCTGCAAGATTCGCGCAATTCTGTAAAGGTATTTGCCGCGTTCTTTCC
>WLQO01000013.1 GCA_009698295.1 Actinomycetota bacterium
TTTCTGATTCTCGAGATACCCGAATCCCGCGCATGCGCAAGATGATTGAACTCTTAGCTGCCGATGGAATCGCAATAACTATGGAAGATGTAATTGCCGCAACTCCACCCGGAGCAACAGTGGGACGCCCACATTTAGCCGATGCCTTAGTCAATAACAAAGTAATTGCATCTCGCGATGAAGCATTCGTGGATCTACTTCATAATGGCTCTAAATATTATGTAACTCACGCTGCGCCGACTCCAGAAGATGCAATCACCCAGATCAGAAAGGCGGGCGGCGTTGCCGTAATCGCCCATCCATTTGCATCGCGGCGGGGAGAAGTCATATCTGCTGCATCTTTTACCAATTTGGTAGCAGCAGGTTTAAATGGAATTGAAGTAAATCACCGAGATCACTCACAGGATGAGCGTGAACAGTTAAGTGAAATCGCTGATCAATTAGCGCTGGTCAAAACTGGTTCGAGTGATTACCACGGAAACGGTAAACTCAACGCTCTAGGTGAAAACCTTACGGACCCCAAACAATGGGAACATCTGGAATCACTTGCGGATGCAAGAAGGGTGGTAAGAAAATGAACACAATTGAAGTCAGCACTCTTACCTTTTCGATCCAAGCATTCGTAACTCTCTTGGTAATTCTAGATCCACCGGGTGCGACTCCGATCTTTCTGGGGTTGGTCGCCGATAAATCAAAGAAAGAACGCGTGCAACTCGCTTGGCAAGCCGCTCTTGTCTCGCTCGTTGTAATTACATTCTTCTCGCTCTTTGGAAGATTCCTTTTAGATTACATGAACGTTTCTATTGAAGCGCTGCAGGCAGCTGGCGGACTATTGCTTCTCTACGTATCTTTAGAACTATTAACCGGGCGTGATATGGGTGGCGATGATCCAAAAAATAAGAATATCGCGCTAGTACCTCTGGGTACTCCTTTGCTCGCAGGCCCTGGTGCAATCGTAGCCACCATGATTTTCGTGCAGCAGATAGATACTCCTGCACAAAGCTTCGGCTTAATCGCCGCCGTGGTTGCGGTACACATTGTGATTGCAATTTCTTTGATGGCCTCAACAACGATTTTATCTATCATCAAAGATGCAGGCGTAACTCTTTTGGCGCGTATCGCAGGATTATTGCTTGCTGCAATTGCCGTACAAATGTTGGTTGATGCGATCAAAGCATTCACTGCCCAGTAAGGCTCTTTAATATGGAAATGTTTTCAACAAAGCCAGATCCGCGCGGGCTCTTTGCACCAACCACCATTGCCTGGCGAATTCATTCTGATCCAGCGATGGCCGTTGGAGGCATCCGCGCTCTCTTGCAACAAGCCCTTCATCCGGAAGCCATGGATGGAGTCGCTAAGAACTCTAATTTCCGCGAAGATGCTTGGGGCAGGCTGCAACGCACAGGTGATTACGTTTCAACTATTACATTTGGAAGTAGTGAAGAGTCGCTCACCTTGGCTGCTCGCGTTAGAAAAATTCACACTTCACTTGGTTTAGATGATCAGCATTTACTGCTCTGGGTACATATGTCAATGGTCGATTCATTTTTAGATATAGCAATTCGCTCGGGCGTTCCTATAAGCGAGGCTGAGGCCGATCAATACGTTGCAGAAATGGTGGTCTTTGCACAAATTGTGGGAATCAGCGTTGAAAAAGTACCAACATCGGTTAGCCAAATGCAGAAATATTTCTCTGATATTTCTGCAGAGCTTCGCGCATCTGATGATGCAAAGCGCGCTGCCTTATTTTTAACTATTCCACCACTGCCAACAGCGGTTCGCTTTGCAACTCCCGCCGCACCCGCCTGGGCCGCACTTGCGCTCTTAGCTGCAAGTTCGTTGCCAGCTTGGGCGCGTTCACTTTATGGCACGCCGCAAATTCCGGGACAGAATTTCGCAACCGACTTGTCACTCAAAGCGGTAAGAACAACGATTGGAGTTATTCCTGATGCAATTCTTGCACCACCGATTTTCAAAGCGGCTCTGAAACGTTGGGAAATGGTGAGTGTTAAATGAAGGTAATTGCTATAGCAAGTCCGGCTGGAGGCGTAGGCAAGACAACTCTGGCACATGCGATCGCAGTTGCTTCTGCAGAATTTGGTAAGAAAACACTTTTGATCGATCTAGATCCAGCTGGCTCACTAACTTTTAGATTAGGTTTTGAAAATCCCCGGCTGACCATTACTGATTATTTAACAGGTAGAGAATTAAGCGACGAAGCACTTAATTCTACTTCTGAGCGTTTCGCATTTATTGCTGCTGATTCGCGTTTAACAACCAACCTAGACGATGGCGCTCTCTCTAATTTTTTGCAGGCACTTCCGGAAACCTTTGACTTAGTCGTACTGGATGTCGCTCCATCATTAACTCAGTCTCTCAAACTAGCTCTCTCCGTTGCCGACCAGATATTTACTCCCGTAGATTCTTCGTTGCATTCCCTGCGCGCGTTGCTGCAATTGCGCGCCATGACTGAAATTGAAGTAACAGCTGTCGTAAAAGGTGAGGTCAGTAACCCAGAATTTGCACCGATTCTCGATGTTTCATTGGCTCAATCTGACGAAATCGATGGCTTAACAAAGGGAACTATTTCGGTCCTAACCGCAGATAAGAACAGTGAAGTTTCCGAGAGTTACAGAAGTGCAACTTACTCAATATTGGAGTTGCTGGGCCTGGAGTAGCGCGCTATTAAGAAGAGAACTTTTTAGTGCGAGTTCTATTTCGAACAGTGCGTTCGGCGGCAGGTTTGCTGGCCTTCGCAACCGGTTCAGTCTTTGCTGGCTTTTCCGACTTAGCCACTGGTTTTTCCTTTGTAATCCGCCCATTTGAACCCGCTGGGATATTTAAAATTTCGTAGAGATGTTCAGAAGATGAATAAGTCTCTTCTGGTTCGCCCAGCCCCAATACGAGTGCAGTGTCAATCATCTTCCAGCGTGCCAGATCATCCCAATCAACAAAAGTAACTGAGATTCCATCTGCTCCTGCGCGCGCGGTACGGCCAATGCGGTGCACATAAGTCTTCTCATCTTCAGGGCATTGGTAATTAATTACGTGGGTAATTCCGTCGATATCAATTCCGCGTGCAGCAACATCAGTTGCAACAAGGACATCAGATTTACCGGCTTTAAAATCATTTAGCGCTTTTTCGCGCGCACTCTGACCCAGGTCTCCATGGATCGAAGCAGCTCTGAAACCACGTTCTAAGAGGTCGTCAGAAGTTTTCTGGCAAGTGCGCTTAGTGCGGCAGAAGACAATTGTGGGACCGCGCCCTTCGGCTTGCAGAATACGTGCCAACATTTCAATTTTATCTAAGGCATGTGCCCGCAATACGTGTTGTTTAATGCGAGATACAACAGCGCCTTCATCTTCATTATCTTGAGTACGAATATGAATCGGTTGATTCATAAAGCGCCGCGCTAAAGCGATGATATCTCCCGGCATAGTTGCGGAAAAAAGCATGGTTTGTGCGCGGTTGGGAGTGCTAGTAAAAATCTTTTCTACATCGGGTAAGAAACCGAGATCAAGCATCTCGTCAGCTTCGTCCAAAACTACGCGCGAGACTTCCTTTAACTTCAATTGTCCTTGGCGATATAGATCCAATAAGCGCCCGGGAGTTCCAACAACTATTTCAACGCCGTTGGCGAGTGCTTCAATTTGTGGCTCAAATGCGCGACCGCCATAAACTGCCAAGGTGCGGATACCTCGATTGCCAGTTAATTCATCAATATCTTTTGTTACTTGCACACATAGTTCGCGAGTTGGGACAACAACTAATACTTGTGGCAAACCTTTGGCTGCAAGATCTTTCCATTCAGTATCTAAAGGGGCGATAACTCGCTCAATAAGTGGAATACCAAAGGCGAGTGTCTTTCCTGTTCCAGTCTTTGCCTGACCAATTACATCTCCATCGCCAAGTGCAATTGGTAGAACCATCTCTTGAATTGGGAAGGGAGAAATAAAGCCGTGTTCGGCCAACGCCGCTTGCGTTTCTGGGCGAAGGGGAAGATCTGCGAAAGTTATTGACACCTTAAAGTGCGCCGAAACCAACGCGGCGATCAGCAGCGACACCAATGTCGACGAAACCGATCTTCTCTGCCGCTACAACAATTTCATGACCGCGTACATCTTGCAACGAGAGGGTTGTCTTAGCGGCAATTGCTGCAGCTACCGCCGCCTTTACATCGCTGACGGGTGAATTAGTCTCGAAAACTAGCTCGCCTGAGATATTGGTTATTGCGATGCGGACGTGGGTGCTTTGTGCGGCATCAGATTTCTTTGTGCTCATGTGCCTATCCTATCGGCAAAAGTCGCCAGTGAATTCTCGAAATCAACGCTTAAAGAAGTTGAAGTTACTGACTATCCGAAAGTGGGAAGCCAGAAATACCTCTCCACATTAAGTTTTCAACTAATTCAACGGCTTGTTGACGGCTAAGTTTGCTATCACGATCTAACCAGTGTCGCGCGGTAACTTGCGTATAACCAATGAGGCCAACACCGAGCAACATGGCAACCTCTTGAGGCAAGCCAGTGTCATTAGAAATAATGGCGCTTACCGCTGCAGCGCAATCGTAAGTCATACGATTTAGCCGTTCGCGAACTTGTGGCTCAACATTCATATCGCTTTCAAAAAGTAAGCGGAATGCTTCCCCTTCATTTTCAATAAAGGCAAAGTAAGCGACTACCGTGGCATGCACACGCATTGAGTTATCTGGAGTTGAAGATATTGCCTTCTGCAATTCAAATACCAATGAATCAATATGTAAGTCGAGCACAGCGAGGTAAAGATCTAGCTTAGAAGGAAAATGTTGGTAAAGGACTGGCTTACTTACATTGGCTCGATCGGCGATCTCATCCATAGCCGCTGAGTGATAACCGGCAGCGGTAAAGACCTCAAGAGCGGCGCTTAGTAAAATCGCACGGCGCTCGTCACGCGGTAAACGCGCCTTATCGCCTTTGGCGTTGGTATCTAAAGTAGTCATTGCGCATATCGTAGACGTATTACTCGCAATAATGAAAGATCAATTGCAGATGAGAACCATTTGCAGGCTTGGGAATTATCTAAATTATCAAATTGGCGCACATCCAACCGCTACGGCAGAATAGCGTTATGACAAGTTCACTCGTTAAACCGCCAGCGCTAGTTTCGCCAGGTCCTGCGTTGACAGTTGATGAGGTTCGTCGCTATAGCCGCCATTTGATTATTCCGGATGTAGCCATGGCGGGTCAGCAGCGGTTGATGAATGCGAAAGTTTTATGTGTTGGTGCGGGCGGGCTAGGTTCTCCAGCACTGATGTATTTAGCGGCAGCCGGAGTCGGAACAATTGGAATTGTTGAATTTGATACCGTCGATGAATCGAATTTGCAACGTCAAATAATTCATGGGCAGAGCGATATTGGCAAAAGTAAAGCGCAATCAGCGAAAGCAAAAATTTTAGAGATTAATCCGTATGTAAAGGTAGTTACCCACGAAGTACGCCTCGATAACTCCAATGTAAAAGAAATCTTTTCGCAATATGACATCATCGTTGACGGAACCGATAACTTTGCTACCCGTTACTTAGTAAATGATGCCTGCGTATTGCTTAAAAAGCCTTACGTCTGGGGATCTATCTACCGCTTTGATGGACAAGCAAGTGTTTTCTGGGCCGAATACGGTCCTTGTTATCGCTGTCTCTATCCTGAACCTCCACCACCGGGAATGGTTCCAAGTTGTGCCGAAGGCGGAGTACTCGGAGTTCTTTGCGCCACCATCGGTTCGATTCAAACCACAGAAGCTATAAAAGTTATTACTGGCGTTGGTGATCCAATGATCGGCTCCTTAATGATTTATGATGCCTTGGAAATGTCATTTCGGAAAATTAAAGTTCGTAAGGATCCGAACTGTCCACTCTGTGGTGATAATCCAACTCAAAGAGATTTGCTTCCAGATTACGAGGCATTCTGCGGCGTTCTCTCTGATGCTGCGGAGGTTGCGGTGAAGGATGCGACGATTTCAGTGACTGAACTTGCAGGGAAAATCGCCGCCAAAGAAGAGTTCTATCTCGTAGATGTTCGCGAACCAAGTGAATTTGAAATTGTTCGTATTCCAGGATCTCACCTGATTCCAAAACAAGGATTTTTGGACGGAACAGTTCTGGCAACATTGCCGCAAGATAAGCCAATAATTTTGCATTGCAAGAGCGGTGTCCGATCTGCCGAGTGTTTAGCAATATTAAAAGGCGCAGGATTTGCTGATGCAACTCACGTTGCTGGCGGCGTTATCGCTTGGGCAAAACAGATAGATAAGTCGTTACCGGTTTATTGATGCGCGATTCATATAAAGGTTTTCGAGCACTTCTGGTGCATGCCCACCCAGATGATGAAACGATAAATAATGGAGCGACCATGGCTCTCTATGCCGCACTTGGAGCGCAAGTAACTTTAATTACCTGCACCCGCGGCGAAGAAGGAGACATCCTTACTCCTCATTTAACTCACTTATCAAGTAGTCAAAGCGATGCGCTGGGTGAACACCGTGAAATTGAACTCGCGAACGCTATGCAAGCTTTAGGAATAAGTGACTTTCGCTTCCTTGCGCAAGGTGAGGGCAAGTATCGCGATAGCGGAATGATGGGAACAGAACCAAATAATCGACCAGATGTTTTCTGGCAGGCAGATATTGAAGAAGCTTCAGATTATTTAGTAAAGGTAATTGATGAAGTTAAGCCACATATTCTGATTACATACGACGAAATTGGCGGATACGGACATCCAGATCACATCCAGGCGCATCGAGTAGCGATGCGAGCAAGCGAAAAATCTACCTGGCAGATCGAAAAAATCTATTGGAATACCATGCCTAAATCTGTTCTAGCCGAAGGTATGGCCAAGATGAAAGAGTTGGGATCTGATTTCTTTGGTGCAGATAACGTTGACGATCTACCTTTTGCGAAAGATGATTCATTTGTAACAACACTCATCGATGGAAATGCCTTCGTAGCTGCGAAGATGGCGGCGATGAAAGCTCACCACACACAAATTTCATTAGATGGCCCGTTCTTTGCACTCTCTGACAATTTGGGGCTGCAAGTCTGGGGCAATGAGTACTACACATTGGTGAAAGGCGAAAAGAGCGCACCATTTGATATCAATGGGCGTGAATCCGATTTATTCTCAGGCGTGGATCTGTAAATGAAATTTGTGGGCTCTCTAATAATCGGAGTTGCCACAGGAGTTGCTGCAATATTTCTTCACCACTTTGCACCTCCGTTTGGGATAGTAATTGCCGTCTTAGGAACTTTTGTTGCAATCTGGTCGGTTGGGCGGTCCTTTGGAAAACGTCTTTATAAATCAATCGCCGCCTTTGCTTGGTTTGCTATCTTCTGGCGAGGTGCATCCTTCGGTATCGGCAACGAGATTTTCATACAAGGTGACAAGCTAGGAAATATTTTCTTGTTCTCTACCTTTATCGCTCTATTTGTTGCAATCGCTCTTCCAGCTAATTAAATCCAACTCCAACTCTGCCCATCTGGACCATCACTGATTGCGACGCCTGTCGAAGCCAATAAATCACGGAGACGGTCGCTCTCGCTCCAATTCTTGGATTGTCGAGCTTGCGCGCGGCTCTGCAAAAGACTTATCTGATCAGCAGTGAGCGGGCGATCTTCAATTGCACGATCTAGATCCAATCCAAGAAGTAAATCGGCTTTGAGAAAAATAGCGCGCTTAACCTCAACAGAGATCGCAGAGTCCTTTTCGATCGCGCGCAGTCTAAGCAGAACGCGAGGTGTATCTAAATCTTTCGCAATCGCTCCCGTAATTTCGCTATCTTCTATTTGATCCATACTCTCGCCCCAACTTGCTAGGTTTGTGCGCCAGCGACGTAACGTTGTGTTAGCTGCATCAAGGGATGCCCAAGTTAAATCCATTTGAGAGCGGTAGCGATTTTCAAGTAAAGATAGCCGCAATGAAAGTGGATCTAACCCGCGTTCAATCAAATCTTGCACAAGAACCACATTTCCAGCGCTCTTCGACATCTTGCGGCCCTCAAAGAGAAGGTGCTCACCGTGCACCCACATTTTCACCGCTTCATGCCCAATTATTGAATTTGATTGCGCACGTTCATTTTCGTGGTGGGGAAAACGCAGATCTATTCCACCAACATGTAAATCAATTCTTTCATCGAGTAATTTAAGGGACATCGCCGTGCATTCGATATGCCATCCGGGAAATCCTTTACCCCATGGAGAATCCCACACCATCTCCGTGCGATTGCCGGCAGTTTTCCAGAGCGCCCAATCTGCATGGAATCTTTTATCGCCTTCATCGCTATATTCAAATCGATGTCCAGGCTTTAGCGAATCTAATTTGTTACCGCTTATCGCGCCATAGCTTTCGACAGATCGCGCATCAAAGTAAACAGAACCAAGTTCTGTTGCGTACGCGTGTCCACTCGCAATTAATTGAGCGATTGTTTGCAGCATTAGATCAATAGTTTCACTCGCGCGTGGGTAGGCATCTGCGGGAAAGATATTGATCCTCGCTAAATCTTGATGAAATCTCTCTTCATATTTTCGAGCGATCTCAAAAGGGTCACGTTTTTCCAATTGTGCTTGGCTGAGTAATTTATCTTCGCCCGTAAAATCTTCTGACATGTGACCCACATCAGTGATGTTCTGAATTAATTTAACTTGCCTTCCATCAAGTTTTAAGGCGCGAACTATTAGATCGGCAAGTAGAAAAGTTCTTAAATTGCCGACATGCGCGTCGCGATAGACGGTTGGGCCACAGCAGTAGATATTCACGGAATTTTCTACGTGTGGAACCTCTTTCAAACCACGCGTCAGAGTGTCATAAATAGCGATCAATTTACGATCAATTCATTATCTAATGTGCGAGTAACGTACTTGTGATGCGTTCTAAAACCCATCGATTGGTAGAGAGCCAGGGCTGCGCCATTTTCATCATCGACCTGTAAGGCTATTTTGGTAGCACCATCACCGCTGGCAGAAGCCATTAAATGGTTCATCAATATTTTAGCTAACCCTTTACCGCGATGGGCCGGGTCAACAAATAATCGCGCGACGATAGCCCAACTGCCAGAAGTTGCAATTCGCCCTACTGCAATAATTTCTTCACCAGATTTGATTGCGCCGTATCGCGCGGGGTGCCGAAGCATTAATTTTTCTAGCGCCTGATCCGAACGAATATCGAGCCATGAGTTAGATGGGTTATCTGATATTTCGACGGTAAATTCTGGGTGGCAGGTCAGATCAACTGAACCGATATCTCTAATTAAATAGTTTGCTCCTACTTTGATTTTCCAACCATTGTCTTCCAGATATTTATCTAACTCTTCATAAAGGGGGAGAGGGATAGTGAAAGTAGGAGTTAAACCATTTTCACGATAAAGATCTGTTACATATTTGACTGCTTCGGCAAGATCACTTGGTGGCTCACCATGCGGTGCAGATCCAGTTGGTAACGTCGAATTTGCACGCATTGTGAATCCATCAGAAATACGTATGCGCCACTTGCCGTATTCGATGACGCGTTCGGCAGGCCAGGTTAGATCTGAGAGTTTTTCTAATTCAATAATTCTCTGCGAATACGGTGCACCTTTGCCCGCTAAATCAGGCAAAGGTTTAATCTCGCGCCATATCGCGATCTCATCGGGCGAAAAAGTGATCGTCTCAGATTTTGCATTTATTAATTTACGCTCACTCTGTAAAATTCCGACGATATCCCGAAAGCCGCCACTTGGTTCGCGGAGACGAATAGTCACTCGTTTGCCGATCGCGCCAAGAAGTGAGGGCACAGATTTTTGGGCTGCCTCGGTCATGTCGATACTTTAATCGGGCAACGCCGCCCACGCATGGTTAGAATAAGCGCCATCGTAAGGTGCGCTCTTCGAGCGCTTTCAAATCTGGAGGTTAGCTCGTGACCTATGTAATTGCCCAACCGTGCGTTGATGTTAAGGATAAATCCTGCATCGAAGAGTGCCCTGTTGACTGCATCTATGAAGGAGCGCGATCGCTCTACATCCAACCTGACGAGTGCGTCGATTGCGGTGCCTGCGAACCGGTCTGCCCAGTCGAAGCGATTTATTACGAAGATGACATTCCTTCACAGTGGAAAGACTCGACCAAGATTAATACTGAATTCTTCGTCGAACTTGGTTCACCTGGTGGCGCAGCAAAAGTTGGTCTAACTAACAGCGACCATCCAATCGTGGCCGCCCTTCCACCTAAAGAATAAATTCAGCAGAGTCTGCATCACCTCGGATCATGCGCAAACAATTGCCGGATTTTCCGTGGGATGCACTTGCGCCATATGCCGATAAGGCCCGCGCACATGCGGCTGGGATTATTGATCTCTCTCAAGGAACTCCAGTTGATTCCACCCCTGAGTTAATTCAAAGCGCTCTGCGCGCAAGTTCTGATTCACCACGTTATCCAGTAACTGCCGGTACCAAAGAATTACAGGAATCTATTCGCAATTGGGCGATTAACCATCTAGGTGCAACAGGTGACTTCGATCTACTTCCGGTAATCGGATCCAAAGAGTTAGTGGCATGGTTGCCGACCATCTTGGAAATTAAGAAAGTTATCTATCCCGAAGTTGCTTATCCAACTTATTTAGTCGGTGCACTACTTGCACAATCGCAACCAATTGCAGTTGGTGTAGCTGCAGAAAGTTGGCCGAGCGCTGATTTTGCTTGGATAAATACTCCGGGAAATCCCACAGGTCGCGTGCACTCCGAGTCTGAAATCCGCGCCGCAATCAAATGGGCACGCAATAACGATGCGGTTTTGGTCTGCGATGAGTGCTACATAGATTTTGGTGACACAACAACACCAACTTCGCTTCTCAAATATACAGATGGAGATAACTCCAATATTTTGGTAGTTCATTCTCTGTCAAAACGTTCTTCAATGGCGGGCTACCGTGGCGCATTTTTGATAGGTGATGCAAAATTAATTGCACAAATTCGTGAAGTCAGAAAACATGCAGGGATGATGGTTCCGCTGCCAATTCAAAACGCAATGGTTGCAGCGCTCAGCGATGAGAAGCATGTGCAAGAACAGCGCGAACGTTACAACGCTCGCCGGGCAGTACTTGCCCCAGCGCTGCAAGAAGCAGGTTTTCAGATTGATGACTCAGCGGCTGGGCTTTATCTCTGGTGTACGCGATCTGAAGATGCATGGAAATCAGTCGAATGGCTAGCTAACCTCGGAATTTTGGCGACTCCAGGAGTTTTTTATGGGCCAAAAGGCGCATCTCATATTCGAGTAGCGATGACTGCAACTGATTCACAAATCGCCGATGCTGCTGCACGAATTCGTCAGGTGCTTAAGTAATGGCGATTGGAATACTTCTAGTCGGCGGGATGGGTACGCGTCTAAAGCCACTTACCAATCAAACGCCAAAACCTATGCTGCCAGTTGGTGGTTTGCCAGTTACCGAAAGACAGCTGCTTGCCGCCAAAAAGGCGGGAATCAATTCAGTTATTTTGGCGACTTCATATCTCTCAGAAGTATTTACTCCTTATTTCGGCGACGGTTCCAAGTGGGGGATGAAGTTGCTTTATGCGGTGGAAAAGGAACCGCTTGGTACCGGTGGCGCAATTCGTAATGCTGCAGATTTAATTGACTTTGCGGATGCGACCGAAGAATTTGTAATATTTAACGGCGATGTATTAAGCGGCCACGATATTGCGGCGCAAATTGCTTTTCACAAAGCGAATAAGGCCGATGCCACGCTACATTTAATCGAAGTTGCAGATGCCAGGGCATTTGGCTGTGTCCCAACTGATTCAACTGGAAGAGTCTTGGATTTTCTGGAGAAGATGGAAAATCCTGTAACAAATGCGATTAACGCCGGCTGTTATGTCTTTAACCCTTCTGTGATTTCACAGATCCCTGAAGGCAAAGTTGTAAGTATCGAACGCGAAACTTTCCCACAATTGGTTAAAAGTGCGCGCCCTGTCTTTGGTTATAACGAACAGTCATATTGGCTCGATATCGGAACACCAGCTGCGCTCTTCCAGGGCTCACGCGATATCGTCGGAGAAGGATTTATAGCCGGATCTGGAAGCGTTATTGGCCAGAACTCAGTGATAACTGGTGGTACTTCCATTGGCCAGGGCTCAACGATCGGCGCAAATTGCAAGATCACCAATTCGATTATCGGCGACGGTGTATCTATCGGCGATAACTGCTCGATCGCTGACTCTTTTATTCTTCACAATTCACATCTGGCATCTGCTTCCGAAATCATCGGAAAATACATTTCACCAACGGAAAATCTGCCAATTTCGCTCTAATAAGTCGATAAATCTGCGAAATTGAGCGTGATTATCAGGGCTCAACCCCACCCTTGGACTTGACTTAGAGGGATTACAAGCGTGTAATTCGTTCTAGAGAAGTTACGTTCACATCTGGACGTGACCCCGAAGGTCTTGAGGAGATTAGTCGATGCCGATTCGTCCAGAAGCAACACCTACTGGCAATCCAACAGCCCCTACTGCTGGACCATCAATCAAATTAGCAAATGGAGAGAACATCGAACTCTCCTGGCAGGAACGCGCACTTTGTGCGCAGACAGATCCAGAAGCATTCTTCCCTGAAAAGGGCGGCTCAACTCGTGAAGCAAAGCGCGTCTGTCTTTCTTGCGATGTTCGTCAAGAGTGTTTGGAATATGCGCTCGCACATGATGAGCGTTTTGGAATCTGGGGTGGACTCTCCGAACGTGAGCGTCGCCGTTTGAAGCGCCGCCCAGCGTAACTCTCATGAGTTCACATCGCGTCACCGCGATTCTTGTACTTCACGACGGCGCAACTTGGCTTCCTGAAGTTGTTGCCTCACTTACTTCCCAAACTCATCAGTTAGATCAAATCGTTGCAGTTGATACGGGTTCGATTGACTCTTCTGCAAAATTAGTTAAAGGTGCACGGATTCCTGTTTTACCAATGGAGCGTGAAACCGGCTTTGGTGAAGCGATTTATCGTGCAGTTGAAACTCTTCCGGCAATTGTTGATCCAGAACGCGAATGGCTCTGGATAATTCATGATGATTTATCAGTTCATCGCAAAGCTTTAGCAAATTTAATTGCGGAAGTACAAACTCGTCCCAATGTCGCTATGGCCGGCCCCAAACTTCTTGGTTGGCATAATCGAACACATTTATTGGAAATTGGAATCAGCATCGCTGCCAATGGAAATCGCTGGACAGGACTTGAACCATCTGAATATGACCAAGGACAAAGAGACGGCGTGCACGAAGTGCTTGCAGTCAGCACAGCAGGTGCGCTTATTCGCAGAGATGTCTTTGAAAATCTAGGTGGTTTTGACCCCAACCTCGATCTCTTTAGAGACGATGTCGATTTTGGATGGCGTCTTTATTCAGCGGGCTATGCGGCAATCGCCATATCCAACGCTGTCGCATTTCATGCGGAAGCATCTGCGAATGAGCGACGTACCGTCGATGTTGCAGAAGCCTTTTTACATCGTCCGCTTTTGTTAGATCGTCGAAATGCGGCCTATGTCCTGTTATCTAACTCTTCATGGTGGCGCTTGCCTTTGCTAACCGTGCAACTTCTAGCAGGTGCAATTTTTCGTTCAATTGGTTTCTTATTTGCAAAACTACCTGGCTATGCCAGCGATGAGATATTGGCTGTAGGTGCGCTGTTTATTCATCCCGGAGAATTGTTTGAAGCGCGCAAAATAAGACGTAAGCAACGATTGGTCCCAGCTGGTATTGCTTTAAAATTCATTCCTTCGCGTTGGTCTCAGATTCGCCTATCGCTATCGAGATCAGCCGAATGGATCCGAGCTCAAATCTTCCCAGATGAAATTAGCGAAATTCGTGACATTTCAATTTTGGATGAGAATTTAGATGAAGAAGATTTGTTAACACCTGCCTCAAATCGTAATTGGCTTTCAATTATCAAACGTCCGCTAGTTGCCTTACCCACATTTCTTATGGTGCTAACTCTGATCTGGTCTCGTAATCGTTACGGTTCAGTTTTTGGTGGCGCCCTTCCTGAACAACCGTCTGGTGTTAGCGACATTTGGAATACTTATTTCAGCGGATGGCATTCAATCGGAATGGGAACTTCAGCAGCTGCCCCTACATGGCTGGCCATTATTGCTGTGTTAGCAACCCCGTTTTTTGGCAGTTTGAAATTATTTTTTACTATCTTATTTTTATTTGCCCCACTCTTAATTGCGGGCAGCGGATATCTCTTAATGCGACGTTTATCTGATAATCGTTGGCTAACTGTTGGAGCATCACTGCTTTATGCAATTTCACCGGTTTCCATCTCCGCTATAAATGCCGGTCGGTTAAGTACTGTGGTACTTCTAATCCTATTTCCGTTGTTTATTAATTCTTCACAAGGGATTTTTGATCTAGACCAATTCTCATGGCGCAGAATCTTCGGATTGTCTTTACTTGCTTCAGTTCTCGTTGCATTTTCACCACTCCTGCTAGTTGTAGGACTTATATTTACTGGTTTCGGTATTTACCGCGATTACGGAGCAAGTGAGCGAGGCGTAAACACAGAACTCTTTAATCAACGCCTGTATCGACGAATCACGCTACTGGTCACCCCTTTTTTCATCTGCGCTCCTTGGAGTTTTGAGTTATTGATTCAACCTAAACGTTTCTTCATCGAATCAGGTTTTCTACTTCCAGGAGGCGGACCCAACCTAGCCTTGATGGGAAATCCAGGCGGCCCAGGGTCTCTACCGATTTTTATTATTAGCCCACTAACGCTCGTACTTGGAATTTCCTTATTTTCAACAACCAAAGCTCGCTTTGTGGCTGAACTGGGCTTTATATCTTTATTAGGCGCAATTTTATTGAGCACGGTGAACTTAACCGGTAACGGAACTTCTGTTGCAACGCCTATTTATCCCGGCACACTTTTAGTTTTAACGACCATTGCTGCAATCAGCGCATCTGTGATCATGTTGGATAAATTACGAGAACAGCTTATTACTACAAA
>WLQO01000130.1 GCA_009698295.1 Actinomycetota bacterium
CCAGGGTTTACTTCAGGAACAACAAGCGGAACATCTGCATCCATGCGGAATGCTCCAGAATTATCAACGACTACTGCGCCACGTGATGCGGCAATTGGCGCCCATTCAGCAGAGACTTCATCAGGTACATCGAACATTGCAACATCGATACCGTCGAATGCTTCAGGTGAAAGTGCAACAACGGTTAACTCTTCGCCGCGACACATTAATTTCTTGCCAGCGCTTCGCGCAGATGCGATTAAACGAATCTCTCCCCACACATCTTCGCGCTCTGACAAAATACCGAGCATTACTGTTCCGACGGCGCCAGTTGCACCGACGACTGCAAGTGATGGTTTTTTCATCGTCCGGTACCGCCATAAACAACAGCTTCTACTTGATCCGCGTCGAGTCCAAATGCAGTGTGTGCTGCACGCACGCCCTTTTCCAAGTCGCTTTCGCGGCAGATTATTGAAATACGAATCTCTGAAGTTGAAATCATCTCGATATTCACGCCGGCATCGGCCATGGCAGCGAAAAACGTTGCTGTAACGCCGGGGTGCGAACGCATTCCAGCGCCTACAAGTGAGAGCTTGCCGACTGAATCATCATATTGAATTGAGGCAAAGCCAACTTCACCTTGAATACGCTTTAAAACCGCTGTTGCGTTAGCGCCTTCTGCTTTTGGAACTGTAAATGAAATATCTGTAAGTCCAGTGGCGGCAGCGGATACGTTCTGCACGATCATGTCAATGTTGATGTCAGCATCAGCAATTGCTTGGAAGATGCGGGCTGCAATACCGGTGCGATCTGGAACGCCAACGATAGTTATCTTCGCTTCGGATTTATCGTGTGCGATACCCGAGATGATTGCTTGCTCCATGTTTCCTCCTTCAGGATGATTTTCAACCACCCAGGTTCCTTCGTTTGGTGAAAATGATGACCGGACGTGAATTGGTAAGTTGTAACGGCGTGCATACTCAACGCATCGCAAGTGCAGAACTTTTGCGCCTGCTGCGGCAAGTTCTAACATCTCGTCATAAGTAACAGTCTTTAATTTGCGCGCAGTTGGCACAACGCGAGGATCGGAACTAAATACTCCATCAACATCTGTGTAAATCTCACAGACATCGGCATCCAGGGCGGCTGCAAGTGCAACAGCAGTTGTATCTGATCCACCACGACCAAGAGTTGTGATGTCCTTTGTATCTTGCGAAATTCCTTGGAAGCCCGCGACGATTGCGATCGCACCGTCTGCGAGCGCTTCTTGAATTCGACCTGGGGTTACATCGATGATGCGCGCACGACCATGAGCTGAATCAGTGATTACTCCGGCCTGTGATCCAGTAAAAGAACGCGCTTCATGTCCTAAATTTGAAATCGCCATCGCAAGCAGCGCCATAGAAATTCGCTCGCCAGCAGTTAGCAACATATCTAGCTCGCGCCCACCCGGAATAGGGGTAACGGCATTTGCGAGATCGATCAATTCATCAGTGGTATCGCCCATGGCGCTGACGACGACAACGACCTGATTGCCATCTTTCTTCGCCGCCACGATGCGGGCAGCAACGCGCTTCATGCCCTCGGCATCGGCAACGGAGGATCCGCCGTACTTCTGAACAATTAGTCCCATGGCTTAATAGTGAAGCAATATTTGATTTCGAGCCACCCAATTAAGGGAAATCTCAATTAATGAGACAGACATGAGTTCAAATAGTGAGATCCCTATATGCATAAATCGGATCGACCGTTACGGTCTAGCCATTATGAAGAGAATCCTTGGCGTAGCGCTCGCATCAATATTCATCTCAACCAGCTTTACCTCAGCCAGCGCAGTCGAGTACCCGCTGCCAACTTGGGTGGCCGAGACTGGAGCGCCTGCCGGATTCACGTGGGCCAACTGGCTTCCTTGCCGCAGCGATTACCAAACGACCGATTGCATTGAGTCAGTCAAATGGTTAAAAGCTGACGGAAGTAAAGTGCCCGGTGTTTGGACGATTAAGAACGATTTCACTTTTGCAAATTTTAAACAGACTTGGGCAGTTCTTAGCAATGGGCTGAGTGCGCAGTATTTCAACGAGAACATCGCTCAATTCGGTAATTATCAATTTGAGGGCTTGGCTACCCCATGCAGCGATAACGTAATTGTGGTTGATGTGCGTCCAACGAGGTATGCATTCCAATTGAACGCTGCACCTTCTTGTAAAGGTTTCTTCCCAAGCAAATTCGAAGAGCGCTTTGAGATAACCGTAAAATCTAAAAGCTTAAAAGGTATTGTCGGTGGAGTTTCGAGTAATGGAAAGAATCCAGAGATTTTATTCTCTGAATCAGGTTCTGAACAGTATTTAACGCTAAAGCTTAACTTTGCCTACATCGCCTGGAATAACTCTTCAGTACCTGGTGAAGTTATTAACGTCTGTGAAAAAAATGAATACAGAGCATCGGACGGTGGTTGGGGGCTATGGAGTTCGGTTTTCTGGACAAAGCAGATGAGTGATTCACTTCTTGCAGTAAATCCTGGTGACATGATTGCGGGAACAAATGGTTGGAACTGCGGCGGAAATATGTACTGGGATGATTACGAGCAAGCACTCGTTATGGCCGTTGGTGCGCCACACTTTGATGTCGATGGCACTCTTGTTGAAGGTTGGTACGAAGGCGCTATTCGCGGTAGATACATCACTTCGAGATTTGGAATAAAGCCAGCACAAGCCGCCGGAAGCGCGCGTCTAGAAATTATTTATACAGATGGTCAAAAAAAGGTGGCCACTCTCACGGCAAAATATGACAGCGCGACAGATTGGCTCTATTTAAAGGGCTATGGCTTCACATATTCGAGCCCAAAACTTATGGTTAAGTTTGATAAACCGCTGGCTTCTGTAACAGTAAAGAAATCAATCACCTGCGTTAAGGGCAAAACAACAAAGAAGGTAACTGCCGTTAAACCAGTTTGCCCGAAGGGTTACAAGAAGAAGGTTTAGTTTTCAACGTTACGGCGGCCCTCAAAGGCGCGTCCGAGCGTAACTTCATCTGCATATTCCAGATCTCCACCGACTGGCAGA
>WLQO01000014.1 GCA_009698295.1 Actinomycetota bacterium
GCGCTACCTCGGTACCGTTGTAAAACTCGCTGCCTTTGGTGCATTCATTTCACTTATGCCAGGTAAAGATGGCTTGCTCCACGTCTCGCAAATTCGCAAGATGCATGGCGGAAAGCGCATTGAAAACCTTGAAGAAGTTATGAAGGTTGGCGACAAGATTCAAGTAGAAATCGGCGAAATTGATCCTAAGGGCAAGCTTTCGTTGGTTCCTGTACTCGAAGATGGAACAACACCGAGCGCTGAATAAGTAAAGAACGCAAAATGTCTGTTCGTCGCACAGTATTACCTAGCGGTCTGCGTATCGTCACGGAAGAAGTTCCGTCGGTACGCAGCGCCGCGATCGGTATCTGGGCAAATGTTGGTTCTCGTGATGAAACCCCGGCCGTTGCTGGGGCTTCTCACTTTCTAGAGCATTTACTCTTCAAAGGAACCACTCGACGTACCGCTTTAGAAATTTCAGCAACTATAGAAGCCGTTGGCGGCGAGATGAACGCCTTCACCAGCAAGGAGTACACCTGCTTTTATGCGCGGGTAATTGATACCGATCTGCCTATGGCAATTGATGTAATTTCAGATCTGATCACATCTTCAATTGTTTCAGCACTTGATGTTGATGCCGAACGTAAAGTCGTCTTGGAAGAAATTGCAATGCGCGATGACGATCCCAGCGATCTAGTCCACGATCTTTACGCCGAAACTTATTATGGAGATACCACTTTAGGTCGCCCGATCTTAGGCACAATAAAGTCAATTAAAGATATGACCCGCAGCAGCGTATTTAACTATTACAAGAAGAAGTACTTGCCGCAAGATTTAGTCGTCGCTGTGGCTGGAAATATAAAACATAAGCGCGTGGTCGCAATGGTGGAAGAAGCCCTTTCTCGTGATAATTTCTTAAATGTAAAAGGCTCTCCGCAAATTCGCCCTAATACGCCAGTTAAAACCAAGCCGGTGCAAAGCGTTGGTTTGCTGACACGTAAAACCGAGCAAGCGCATATGTTTTATGGCATGGAAGGCGTTGCACGTAGCGATGAACGTCGCTTTGCAATGGGCGTTTTAGCTTCTGCACTTGGTGGTGGAATGTCATCACGGTTGTTCCAAGAGATTCGTGAAAAGCGTGGCTTGGCATATTCTGTCTATGCCTATGCTCAGCAATTTGCAGGATCCGGACAGATCGGTTTCTATGCTGGATGTAATCCAACTAAGGCGATTGAAGTCGTCGAGATTATCCGCGAAGTTTTGGCAGATGTTGCCGAAAACGGCATGAGCCATGAAGAGATTGAGCGAGCAAAGGGCGCAGTCCGTGGCTCACTTGTATTAAGCCAGGAAGATTCAGGTTCACGCATGAGTCGAATCGGCAAAAATGAAATTGTTTATGGTCAAGTAATGGGTTTTGACGATATCTTGAAAGCAATCTCCCGTGTAAACCCAACCGACGTAAGGCAAATTGCTAGCGAATATCTGACTAAATCGCCTACCCTTGCACTTGTTGGTCCATTTAAAAGCGAAGCCAAGTTTGAGAAGGTGTTACGGTCATGATTAAAGTCGGCGTTCTTGGTGCCCGTGGGCGCATGGGTGCAGAAGTAGTCAAGGCTGTCACGGAAGCTGCGGACCTAGAATTAGTTGCTGCGCTTGATCTCGGTGATTCGATCGATCAGGTAGTTTCCAAAGGTGCACAAGTTGTTGTTGATTTCACCACGCCAGATTCAGTTATGGCGAATCTAGAATTTTTAATTGCAAATGGCATTAACGCAGTAGTCGGCACAACCGGTTTTGATGATGCACGGGTTGCCAAGTTAAAGACTTTGGTTGCTGCAAATCCCAAGGTTGGCGTTTTAATTGCACCCAACTTTGCAATCGGTGCGGTACTTATGATGGAGTTTGCTACTAAAGCGGCCAAGTACTTTGAATCTGCTGAAATTATTGAACTGCACCACCCAGATAAAGTCGATGCACCATCAGGAACTGCCTCACGTACCGCAGAGTTAATGACGCAAGCACGCAAAGATGCAAAATCAGCTGCGATGCCCGATGCCACCAAATCTACGATCGATGGTGCGCGTGGTGCGAAAGTCGGCGATATTCCAGTGCACTCAGTTCGCCTGCGCGGCTTGGTCGCGCATCAAGAAGTTCTGCTCGGTGGTTTAGGTGAAACTTTAACTATTCGCCACGATTCAATCGATCGCGCCGGTTTTATGCCAGGTGTACTTCTTGGAGTGCGCAAAGTTATTTCAAATCCTGGGCTGACTTTCGGCCTAGAGAAATTTATGTAAGGGGATAGGAAAATGGCTAAAGCAGATATCACTATGTATGGCGCTGATTGGTGCGGAGATTGCCGCCGATCTAAGCGCTTACTGGAAGAGCTAGATGTTCAGGTAAATCACATCGATGTAGAAAAAGATGAATCAGCTGCTGCAAAGGTTATTGAGATCAACGGGGGAGCACAGTCAATCCCTGTAATTGTATTTTCAGATGGAACACACCTGACTGAACCTTCAGATAATGATCTAAAGGCGAAGTTGCAAGCGCTAAAAATTATCTAATTAATCGCTCTTCTAACTACTGAATTTTAAATAAGGCAGCCGATGTTGCTGCTGCAGAAATCACAACCACCGGAAACGGCGCGCGCAAGATAAGCGCAACTATTGCAACGCCCACCCCAGCCATGCGCTGATCAGCGATCAGTCGTGACTCCTTGGTAAAAGATTGAACGGCCACTAGCGCGCTCAATAACGCGATTGGAATCAAAGAGTTAATTTTTAGAATTCGTGGATGTGATAGCCAACGTTTTGGAACGCTCTGCCCCAAGTATTTCAATATAAATGCCAGCAGACTTGTGCCAATTACCGCCAGCCAAAGCGGATCAAAGTTATTTATCTCCATAAGTTGGCTCGCAATCCGAAAGCGAGTGCTAAAAAGGCAGTTGAAATAATTGGTACACCAGGTACAAAGTAAGGCGTCATTGCAAGTGCTAATACGCAAGCAGATGCTGCAAGCAAGCGATCAGTTTTATTCACTAAACGTGGCCACAGCAGCCCCAAAAATGCTGCAGGCACCGCAGCATCTAAGCCCCAAGCAGCTGGATTTCCCATCGCTTGTGCACCAAGTGCACCAGCTAAAGTGAATATATTCCAGAAGATAAAGACGCCGATTCCGGTCAACCAGAATCCTTGGCGAGCTTCCTTAACACCTAAATGTTCTTGCGAGAGCGCCACGCCGGTTGATTCGTCGATAGTTATCTGTGCGGCAAAAATTCTTCGCAACCCTTTTACTTGTAATAAGGGCGCCATACGCAGTCCATATAACGTATTGCGAACACCCAATAGCGATGCAGTTGCAATTCCACTAAGCGCACTGCCACCAGCACCCAAAACTCCAACAACTGCAAATTGGGATGCCCCCGTAAAAGTTAGAAGTGAGAGCAAGCAACTCTGTATAACTGAGAATCCCGCGGCGATAGATGCTGCGCCAAAAGCTATGCCGTACGCGCCTACTGTCAGAGAAACGCTCAAAGACTGGGCAGCGGTGGCGCGGTTCACTCTAGACACGGAGACATTCTGCCTTAGATATCCTCATGGAGGTAACGCCTTATATATAAGGTGACGTCCATGAGCCAAGAAGTTATTTTCCGCGACGATGTGACCGTTGAACTAGTTAAAGCTAGCGCCAGCGATGCCGATGTTATTTGGGCAGCGCGCGTTTCAACTGCGGGTGAACAGTCACTAGATGAGATCGGGGAAGACCCAGCGCGCTCTGCGGGGTTGATTAACTACTTAGCCCGCGAACGCCATGGTTCGCCATTTGAACATACTTCAATGACCTTTTTTATCAGCGCACCGATATTTGTCTTCCGCGAATTTATGCGCCACCGCATCGCTTCTTACAACGAAGAATCAGGGCGCTATCGCGAACTAAAGCCGGTTTTCTACATTCCATCTAAAGAACGAAAGCTAATTCAAGTTGGTAAGACAGGTGCTTACACCTTTGAAGACGGCACTCAAGAACAATTTGATATATCTATTTCAGCGATGAAAGAGGCATATTTAGTTGCTTACGATAGCTATCAGAAGATGTTAGATGCCGGCGTCGCACGCGAAGTGGCTCGCGTCGTTTTGCCAGTTGCAACTTATTCATCGATGTATGTGACTATGAACGCGCGTGCACTTATGAACTTTCTTTCACTTCGCACAGCGCGTGAAGGTTCACATTTCCCAAGCTATCCACAACGCGAAATTGAGATGGTGGCCGAGAAAATGGAAGGCGAATTCGCAAAATTGATGCCGCTTACCTACGGAGCTTTTGAGAAATCTGGACGGATCGCACCTTAAAACGGTAGGTTTCACCCATGACAATCGAGGCGCCATTCGGACGTATGCTCACCGCAATGGTGACGCCATTCGATAAAGATGGAAAGATCGATTGGCCGGGCGTAGAAAAACTAGCAGCTCACCTTGTTGCAACCGGCCACGATGGAATTGCGGTCAACGGAACGACTGGAGAAGCTCCCACAACAAAATCTTCTGAAAAGGAAGAGATCATCCGCGTTGTGAAAGATGTTGTTGGACCCAAGATTTTTGTAGTCTCTGGCGCCGGAGATAATGAAACTGATTACTCGATAAATCAAGCAAAGCGCACCGAAAAAGCTGGCGCAGATGGCTTGCTAGTTGTTACGCCTTATTACAACAAACCTCCGCAGGCAGGAGTTGCCGCGCATTTCAAAGCGATTGCAAGCGCGACTGATCTTCCATTGATGATGTACGACATTCCGGGTCGCTGCGGAATTGAAATAGAACCCGACACAATCGTTGAGCTCTATAACCACCCACAGATTGTGGCTTTAAAAGATGCCAAAGGAAATGTCGCATCAACTTCTTGGGTAATTAAGCGTTGCGGAATTCCAGTTTATTCTGGCGATGACATCCTTAACTTGCCACTTCTCTCAGTTGGCGCGGTTGGAATGGTCTCTGTTTGTGGCCACACTGTTGGAAAAGATCTTAAAGAGATGCTGAATTCTTGGTTTGCAGGCAATTCCGCACGCGCCCTGGAGATTCATCAGAAGTTACTTCCTATCTTCACCGGAACATTCCGCACGCAAGGTGCGATCCTCACCAAGGCTGCGCTAAATATGATGGGCCTTCCTGGTGGGCATACAAGACTTCCTCTCGTCGATGCAACCGAAGAACAGATCACGCAGTTGCGTAAAGATCTGATCGCCGGTGGCGTCGCGGTATAAAAATATTTTATGACCCATCCACATCCCGGCCTCGGAACGCCCAGTAAGTTAGTAGCGGGCGGCTTACGTATCGTCGCACTCGGCGGTTTAGCGGAAATCGGCCGCAATATGACCGTCTTTGAAACTAATGGCAAACTCTTAATCGTAGATTGTGGCGTTCTCTTCCCTGAAGAGAATCAACCAGGTATTGATTTGATCCTGCCTGACTTTAGTTATATTCGCGATCGCTTAGCTGATGTGGTCGGTTTAGTTCTGACACATGGTCATGAAGACCATATTGGCGCAACGCCTTACTTGCTGCGCGAACGCGGCGATATTGCGATCTACGGATCAGCTCTGACGTTGGCTCTGGTTTCAGCTAAATTAAAAGAGCATCGTATTTCGCCACTGACACGTGAAGTTAAAGAAGGTATGCGCGAAGATATTGGCCCATTCGAAGTTGAGTTTGTTGCAGTAAATCACTCGATTCCAGATGCGCTAGCGATCGCAATCCACACAAAGGCCGGAACTGTTCTGCACACCGGCGATTTCAAAATGGATCAATTACCTCTGGATGGCCGCATTACTGATTTACGAACCTTTGCTCGACTAGGCGATGAAGGCGTCGATTTATTTTTAGTCGACTCCACCAATGCAGATGTTCCGGGCTTCACACCATCTGAGCGAGAAATTATCCCGGCGTTAAATCGCGCCATCGCAGCGACTAAGAAGCGAGTAATCGTCGCATCATTTTCATCGCATGTTCACCGTGTTCAGCAAGTGATAGATACCGCAGCGATTCACGATCGCAAAGTCGTCTTTATCGGTCGTTCCATGGTGCGCAATATGAAGATTGCTGAAGATATGGGCTATCTCAATGTGCCAGCCGGAATAGTTATCGATGCCAAAGATTTGGATAGCTACGATGATCGGGTCGTTTTAATCTGTACTGGATCGCAAGGCGAACCAATGGCGGCTCTTTCACGCATGGCAAATGGCGATCATCAGATCCGGGTTGGCGAAGGCGACACAGTCATTCTCGCTTCTTCCTTAATTCCAGGAAATGAAAATTCTGTCTTTCGAGTAATCAACGAGTTGACACGTTTTGGTGCGAAAGTAGTCCACAAGGCAAATGCGATGGTGCACGTATCCGGACATGCCGCCGCTGGTGAGTTGTTGTATTGCTACAACATAGTAAAACCAAAGTATGCGCTGCCGGTGCATGGCGAGTGGCGCCATCTAAAAGCCAATGCTGAATTGGCTATTCAAGCGGGCGTTCCGCGCGATAACGCATTTGTTATCGAAAATGGCATTGTTGTCGATCTAATCGATCATGAAGCATCCGTTGTTGGATCGGTACCCTGCGGATTTGTTTATGTAGACGGTCAAAGTATTGGTGATATCACCGAATCATCTTTGAAAGACCGCAGAATTTTAGGAGAAGAAGGGTTTATTTCAGTAGTCGTTGTTATCGAATCACAGAGCGGCAAGATAATCGCTGGGCCTGATATTCATGCGCGTGGCTTTAATGAAGATGAAGCGCTATTTGATGAAGTAAAAGGACAGATTGAAAAGGCGCTACAACACGCAGTTGCTGAAGGCGTAAATGGAACCCATCAACTTTCCCAAGTGGTTCGTCGGACAATTGGCAGTTGGGTTGGCGGAAAACATCGCCGACGCCCAATGATCGTTCCCGTAGTAATTGAGGTATAGCCACTAAGATTAAAGGTGTGGCCAAGAAAAAAAACACTGCATCTCGCAAGGCGGGCAAGTCGGTTTTTTCTATAATTGGCCGCGCACTCGGTGCGATTTGGAAAGCCTTAGCTAAAGCCGTTGGTTCAACTATTCGTTTTCTGGCTCGAGGTGCACGCGACCTTGATCCAGCACATCATCGCGATGGCTTAGCCTTCCTCTTACTTATATTGGCTCTGGCCGCTTTTGCCGGAACTTGGTTTGCCGCAGATAACTTTGTCGGGCGCAATTTATATGCGGTTATTTATGGCGCCTTTGGTCGGATCGGATTCTTTGCACCCGTAGTAATTATTTACTTTGCAATCCGCTTATTCCGCGCGCCCGATGATCACAAGGCGACTTCACGTATCGTCGTCGGAATTGTCACAATGATATTTAGCGCTGCAGGATTAGCACATCTCTTTAACGGTTCACTTGGCGCAGTTAATCCAACCGGAACAACCGCGATGCGCCATGGTGGCGGTTGGTTGGGTTACGCAGTTTCAATGCCGCTAGAACGTCTCATGACATCGATGTTGGCATACCCATTTTTATTTGCGCTATTTTTATTTGGTGCTTTAGTAACCACCGCAACTCCCTTGTCATCGGTGGCGATTCGAATCAAAAATACCTTTATCTGGCTTTGGTCTAAACGCCCACATCGTGACGAGTCAGATTTTGAGATTACTGACACCCCACCTTTTGAATCACCAGTCGTTGCCTGGAATCACCATGCTGATGAAGTCGCCGAAGATGATTTAGATGAAGAAGAGTTCGATGAAGAGTTCACAGTAGAAGTACCACGACAGGTTCAAGCACCGGTCACCACTTCCAGCACGCCATCGACTGCCAAGAGACCAGAACAATTACTTTTGACGGCGGATTCGCATTACGTCCTGCCGCCTCAAGATCTGCTGCGAACTGGTCCTGCTGCTAAAGCAAAATCAAAGGCTAATGACACAGTAGTTGCCGCCTTAACCGAAGTCTTCGCGCAGTTCGAAATTGATGCAGAAGTTACTGGATTTATGCGAGGACCAACTGTTACTCGCTATGAAGTTGAGCTAGGAAATGCAGTGAAGGTTGAGCGAATAACTGCCCTTGCTAAAAATATTTCTTATGCAGTAGCCAGCAGCGATGTGCGGATACTTTCACCTATTCCAGGTAAATCTGCAGTGGGAATCGAAATCCCAAATGCTGATCGTGAAATTGTCGCGCTAGGCGATGTAATGCGCTCAAGTGTGGCCGGCCAGGATCATCATCCAATGTTGGTTGCGTTAGGTAAAGATGTAGAAGGCAATTTCGTTTGTGCAAACCTAGCGAAAATGCCACATTTGCTTGTTGCTGGAGCAACCGGTGCTGGTAAATCTTCGATGATCAACGCGATGATTACTTCGATATTGATGCGCGCCACACCTGATGATGTGCGTTTAGTTCTGATTGATCCAAAACGTGTAGAACTAACCGCATACGAAGGTATCCCACATTTAATAACTCCGATTATCACAAACCCTAAGAAAGCGGCAGATGCGCTTACTTGGGTAGTCCGTGAAATGGATCTGAGATATGAAGACCTTTCCACATTTGGATTTAGACATATCGATGATTTCAATAAGGCAGTCCGCGCCGGAAAGGTGATCGCACCTCCTGGTAGCGATCGTGTAGTCGAGCCATATCCTTATTTGTTAGTAATCATCGATGAGCTTGCAGATTTAATGATTGTGGCTGCCCGCGAAGTCGAAGAATCTGTTGTCAGAATTACACAGTTAGCCCGTTCGGCTGGTATTCACCTAGTCCTCGCAACGCAACGACCATCTGTAGATGTTGTTACAGGTTTGATTAAAGCAAACGTTCCATCCCGTCTTTCATTCGCTACCAGCTCTCTTGCCGATAGCCGCGTTATCTTAGATAGTCCTGGTGCAGAGAAACTTGTTGGGCAAGGCGATGGTTTATTTATTCCAATGGGAGCATCGCGCGCGATTCGTATTCAAGGCGCATATGTGTCCGAGCGAGAGATCGAAGCGGTTACAAATCATGTTAAGAAACAACTATCTCCTCGATATCGTGAAGATGTTACGGTCGTACCTCAAAACAATAAATTAGTTGATAAAGACATTGGCGATGACTTAGATTTGCTTTTGCAAGCAGTCGAACTCGTCGTCGGTACGCAATTTGGTTCAACATCAATGTTGCAACGTAAATTAAGAGTTGGTTTTGCTAAAGCTGGGCGTCTTATGGATTTGATGGAGTCTCGAGGAATCGTCGGTCCATCTGAAGGCTCTAAAGCGCGAGTAGTCATGGTTAAGTCAGATGAACTCGATTCTGTGCTCGCAACTTTGCGCGACTACTAAATTCATCTCTTGTTAACTGAAAAGGGGACTAGTCCCTGGGGTGATATTCACTCCTGATCACCCTAATCGCTAGGCATGGGGTGATGCTCGCCCTAGACTTTACTTATTGAAATTTTGGTCAAGTTAAGAATTGTGAGTTGAAATGTCGCTAGGGGAGTTTCTGCGAGGTGCGCGTGAAAGCGCGGGCCTTAGCATTGACGAACTTTCAGAACGCACAAGTCTTCGTGCCGGTTTATTAAAAGAGATAGAAAATAATAACTTTATCCATTGTGGGGGAGATACCTACGCTCGCGGCCACCTGCGAAATATCGCACAGATTATTTCAGTAGATCCACAAACTTTAATCGATTTATATAACGAAGAGCACTCCTCAGAAGTTCGCAAAATTCACGATATGTTGGTTGAGAACAATGTGACCAGGATTCCAATTGAGCGAAAAACCATCTCTTGGAAATCTTTAGCACTTGCTTCAGTTGTTGTCCTAGCGGCGGTAGCAGGCGGGCAGATAATTATTTCCAATTCAAAAACAACTGTTATTCCTGTCAAGGTTGCTAGCCCTACCCCATCGGCTTCCGCCTCAGTAACTGCTTCACCATCTGCTTCTGCAACGAAGAGTGGCGAAGTCGTCCCTGCTGCAGCGGATGAATTAACTCTGGTTATTACAGCAGCTCGTGGAAATGCCAAGATTGATGTAGTTGTAAATAATGAACATTTATATAAGGGTCCGTTATTTCAAGGTGATTCAAAGACCTTCACTGCACCAACGGCGATTGGAATCTACTTAAGCAATGCCGGCGATCTAGATTTAACGTTAAATGGTGAGAAAATTGCCCCACTTGGTGCACGTAACGAAGAGATTCGTAAGACTTTCAGATCTAAGTAGCGCGCAGACGCTGTACCATCTGACAAATGAGTCGGACCGTTGCAATCGTCACCATGGGCTGTGCCCGCAATGAAGTCGACTCTGAAGAGTTAGCCGGTCGCCTAGCTGCCGATGGATGGACTTTAGTTTCGGATGTGGAATCTGCCGAAGTTGCAGTTGTTAATACTTGCGGATTTATTGAATCAGCAAAGAAGGATTCAATTGATGCGCTTTTAGAGGCTAATTCGCTAAAAGGCCACGGTAAAACACGGGCAGTTGTGGCAGTTGGATGTATGGCCGAACGTTACGGACAAGAGTTAGCAAAGGCGCTTCCGGAAGCCGATGGCATCTTAGGTTTTGATGATTACCAAGATATTTCTGCACGTTTGCAATCAATCGTTTCTGGAAATGCTCACACGCCACATGTGCCACGTGATCGTCGCTCGCTTCTGCCAATTGCACCAGCGGATCGCCCAGCCGCTCGCCAAGATGCGATTAATGAATCGTATGCATCATCTCTTGGTGCAGGTGGATCACTCTTTCGTAAACGACTCGGTAGCGCACCTTGGGCGCCGCTAAAGATCGCATCAGGTTGCGATCGCCGATGTTCTTTCTGCGCGATCCCATACTTCCGCGGCTCCTTTATCTCTCGCAAGCCCACTGAAATTATTGAAGAAGGTAAATGGTTGGCGCAAAATGGAGTCAGCGAGCTCTTCTTGGTTAGCGAGAACACGACTTCGTATGGCAAAGATTTAGGCGATCTCAAGTTGATGGAGAAGATTCTTCCGGAATTTGGGGCCATTGAAGGCGTTGAGCGAGTTCGTCTTTCCTATCTGCAACCAGCAGAAATGCGCCCATCATTAATTCAAGCGATGATCGAATCTGAGAAAGTTGCTCCTTACTTTGATTTATCTTTCCAGCATACGAGCCCAACAATTCTGCGTCGAATGCGCCGCTTCGGCGATGCTGAAAAGTTCTTACATTTAATTACCCAAATTCGCGCCTTATCGCCAGAAGCAGGAATTCGCTCTAATTTCATAGTTGGATTTCCGGGGGAGACGCAAGCAGATTTCGATGATTTAGCTAACTTCATAAGTGCAGCAAAGTTAGATGCGATTGGAATCTTTGGTTACTCCGATGAAGATAATACTGAGGCCCTTGATCTCATCGATAAAGTCGATGAAGATGTAATTCATCAAAGAGTTGAGTCTTTATCTTCACTCGCTGATGAGATGGTCTCACTGCGCGCTGCGGCGCGAATAGGTGAAAATGTCCGTGTGCTTATTGAAGATAAAGAGCTCCAAGAAGGCAGAGCCGCGCATCAGGGACCAGAAGTAGATGGCACAACCTCTTTTATTGGCACGAATTACGAAGTTGGCCAATATATTGATGCGGTGATCATAGATTCAATGGGCGCAGATTTGGTCGCGCGTCCTTTATGAACCTTCCTGCCTTCATAACTCCTAACTCCCTGACAATTGGGAGATTGATCCTGATTCCATTTGGAGCCATCGCCTTATTTATTAATGGCGGAGATGATTACAACTGGCAGATAAGTTCTTGGTGGATATTTTTCATCCTGGGTTTAACAGATATCGTTGATGGAAAATTAGCCCGCAGTCGACACCAAATAACTGAACTAGGAAAATTCCTTGACCCAGTTGCCGATAAGGCAATGGTTGGTACCGCAATGGTTTGCTTATCAATTCTTGGTCGCATGCCTTGGTGGATAACTATCGTAATCTTGGCGCGCGAAATTGGCATTACCTTCTTCCGTTTAGCAATCGTCAAACGCGGAGTTATTCCCGCAAATAAAGGTGGAAAAATAAAGGCTACCTTCCAAAACTTTGGTACCGGTTTTTACGTTCTGCCGCTAAATCCAGGTTTGTATTGGTTCCGTGATGGATTTATGTATATTGCAATTATTCTTACTGTCGTTACGGGTGCGTACTATGTACGATCAGCCTTCAAACCTCAAAGTTGATTGGAAATTTCCGTGGCGATAGCAAATGAGATCATTACTTTAATTTCTGATATTCATGACTCCTTGCGCACGCGAGGTGAAACACTTTCCACCGCTGAATCGTTAACCGCTGGAGGGCTAAGCAACGCTTTAACAATTGTTCCTGGTGCATCCGATGTATTTCTTGGTTCGATCACGGCATACCGTTCAGAGATAAAAACTTCACATTTAAACGTTGCCAAGGCTCTGATTGCAGAAAGCACTGTTGTCAGCGAAGAAGTTGCAATCGAAATGGCGCGGGGAGCAAATAAATCTTTTGGTTCTACATGGGCAATTGCAACCACGGGGGTCGCAGGTCCTGGTCCATCAGATGGTTCAGATGCCGGCCGCGTCTTCGTCGCATTTGTTGGGCCGTCAGTGCAAGTTATAGAACTTTCACTCTCTGGCGACCGTGAAGTTGTGCGAAACGCCACGGTAGCAAGCGCGATCGCCTCATTTGCGCGTATCCTTAGGCAACGAGATATCAGCGCTCCGGCGCAGCAGAAGGGATGACCGCTATGGCTTTGTTACGTACCGCAGTTGGCCAGACACTTCGCGCTGCCCGCACTGAGCAATCACGCACCTTGCGTGATGTAGCTCGTGAAGCACGCGTTTCACTTGGTTATCTCTCCGAAGTTGAACGTGGCCAAAAAGAGGCTTCATCCGAACTTCTAAATGCAATCTGCGAAGCACTTGGCTTAACGCTTTCTACAGTTTTCGCAAACGTCTCAGTTGAACTTAAAGTTCTCGAGAGCGCGAAGTTGTCCGTTGTCGACGCAGCCTAAGTACGCAACTCAAGGCGCTACACATCGCCGAACTGAGAGCGCAATTCTCGAAGGCACCAAATCTTTAATCGCCCAATTTGGTCTATCTCATATTTCAATGATTGAAATTGCCGATGCATCTGAAGTATCTCGCGCGACTTTATACAACCATTACCGTGATAAAAACGCTGTGATATCTGCGCTGATTACCGCAGAAGTAGAACATATGATCGAGCTTGCAAATAAAGCGGGAACACCGGCAGATGCTCTAGAAAAACTCTCTCTATATATTTCTTCTGATCCGGCGCTTGCTGCTATGCGCCAACACGATCAAAGTTCGCTGACCGAAGCCTTAGCGCATGCCGATCACCCACTTTATTTAGAGATCGCTCGTTGCTTGTACAGCGCCACCAAATCTGAGGCCGGCACTGGGGTTGCGATGCGTTGGCTAATTGGACAGGTTATGCAACCGTTAAACGCTAAACAATCGCGCGAACAAGCAGAACTTCTCGTCGATCGCACTCTCTTTTAATTTTTAAATGCGTATTTCAGATCTGCGTGAGCGCCTCACGCTCTCTTTCGGACAAGAATGGGCGCCATCCTTTGCACAAGATATTGCCATAAGCGAACTAGGTAGTCGCACGGTGGATGAAGCTTTAAAAGCTGGTTTGGAAGCAGATGAAATTTGGCGCGCAGTCTGCAAGCAATGTCCAGACGAGACAGCTAAGTACAAGTACTGAATTGGCTAAACTGCAATAACTTCTAGCACCCAAGGTTGCTGGCCATCGCTGGGGGTAAGCGCACACGGGTATTTCTCAGAGACGATGGCATATAAATCTTCTGGGGTCTTGGGCATGGATCGCGATTGCAGAAGCCAGCGAGTTATCTCGCCCCGCGTCTTCTTCGACATATGTGTGACCACCGTGCGCACGCCATCGACCACCGTCGATACGCGCACTTCAACAGTCTTTTCCACGGGGGAGTGCCAGACTGTTTTATAAGTTGATGATCGACAATCCACGATTAATGGGGTCTTGATCGCATCCAGCACTTTGCCCACCGGTGCGCGCATCGCGTTGTTATCAATCTTTTCCTTGTAGCTTTCGATTAACTGGTCCGGGCGGACCGCTCCGTACTTGGCGGAGATGATCACAACCGCGCTCGCCCCACGCTTGCGGGCAGCGATCGTCAGACTTGCCCAGTCCAGGGCCTGGTAGAGCACGCCGGTGTAGACGTTGATCGCAGGCGTTGGCTTGGTCGTGGTGTTCTTCTTCTCCGAAGGCGGCAGCAGGATCAACACCTGGGCATCCTCCCATGCGACACGCCTGAAGGCGTTGTCAGCCCAGCCTGCTACCTTTCGAACAGATGTTCGGATAAAGTTATCCCTGCACAACCAGAGCGGTTCCATCCTCCGCCCACAGGCTCTCTATAAGCCTCGTAGGCCGTCGGTGGCCCACCGTACCTTCTGGGCCGACTACCAACGAATATGCACATGCATAGACGTTCTTATCTAAAGGAGTAAAACGTGGCTGCTGAAAAAGCAAATAAAGCCGAAGAGAAAAATACATCCGATCGCCAAAAGGCGCTCGATACCGCGCTCGCCCAGATTGAACGTCAATTTGGAAAAGGCTCAGTAATGAAGATGTCCGATCGTCAAAACAC
>WLQO01000015.1 GCA_009698295.1 Actinomycetota bacterium
AAGAAGTAAATGCTGGCGAGATCTTGGTCCGTCAGCGCGGTACACATTTTCACCCAGGCAAGAACGTTGGTCGCGGTAAGGATGACACTTTGTTTGCACTTGCTGCAGGCGCAGTTGAATTCGGTCGCGCTCGCGGACGTCGTGTAGTGAACGTGGTTCCGGTCGCTTAATTTAGGTTTCTCAAAAAGAGCGAGCCGCGTCCGTGGCTCGCTCTTTTTATTTCACATAACTTTATTTATTCAAATTGCATCAAGGAAGGAGCGTTAAGAGATGACAACATTCATCGATCGTGTGACGCTCTATGCCACTGCCGGAAAAGGTGGCGACGGTTGCGTCTCCGTTAAGCGCGAAAAATTTAAGCCACTTGGTGGCCCTGATGGTGGAAATGGTGGACGCGGTGGCGACATCATCCTTATCGTTGATGCCGGCGTGACTACGCTCCTAGATTTTCACCATTCACCACACCGTAAAGCCACTTCAGGTTCACAGGGATATGGCGACCGAAAAGATGGAACTTCTGGCGACGATTTAATTCTGCCTGTTCCAAATGGCACCGTAGTTTTAGATTCTCGCGGAAATCAGCTCGCAGATTTAATTGGTACAGGTACTACATTTCTTGCCGCTCAAGGTGGACATGGTGGACTGGGAAATTTAGCGCTCTCTTCTTCTAAGCGCCGTGCACCAGGTTTTGCACTGCTTGGTGAACCAGGTGAAGAACGCACTCTTTACTTGGAACTCAAATCAGTCGCTGATATCGCACTCGTTGGATATCCCAGCGCTGGAAAGTCATCGCTAATTGCTGCAATTTCTGCGGCTCGTCCCAAGATTGCAGATTATCCATTTACGACGCTTGTCCCTAACTTAGGCGTTGTTCAAGCAGGGGAAACTCGTTTCACTGTTGCTGATGTACCAGGGTTAATTCCTGGTGCATCGCAAGGTAAAGGCCTTGGCCTGGAATTCTTACGCCACGTCGAACGTTGCGTTGCACTTGTACATGTACTCGATTGCGGAACTCTAGAAACTGATCGTGATCCAGTAAAAGATTTAGAGATCATCGAAGCCGAACTTGCCCAATATGGCGGCCTAGAAGATCGAGTGCGCATTGTTGCGCTAAATAAAATTGATCTACCTGATGGCAAGGCTATGGCCGGTATGGTCGCGCAAACTCTGCGCGATAAAGGCTACGAGGTCTATCCAGTTTCAGCGGCAAGTCGCGAAGGTTTGCAAGAACTTCTCTATGCAATGGCGCGTTTAGTTCAGAAAGCGCGCGCAGCTGCCGCAACTGAAGAACGTACCCGAATTATTCTGCGCCCAACCGCAGTTGATGATTCTGGATACACAGTGCAAGCAAATGCCGATGGCTCATTTAGCGTGCGTGGTCAGAAAGTTGTGCGCTGGGTTCGTCAAACAAACTTTAAAAATGCGGAAGCAATTGGTTATCTCGCTGATCGCCTTGCTCAGCTCGGCGTTGAAAAAGAGCTATTTAAAAAGGGTGCAGTTGCTGGAAGTGAAGTTCGCATCGGATCTGGCGATAACGAAGTTGTCTTCGAATGGGAACCAACCATTGAAGCAGGAGCAGAACAACTAGCCGGCCACTTACACCGCCGCGGTGAGGATTCTCGCTTGGAAGGCGCTTGGGTTGTAGAAGAAAAGGTTGTCGATCAACTATCTGAAGATGAAATTGCGCAACAATGGGAGTACAACGTGGAGGACCCAAAAACTCCACGCCTAATCGAGCCACAATCATCTGATCTAGAGGCAAGCGAGGATAAGTAAATGAGCCGCAGAGCAGTCATTTCTGCCAAACGCGTTGTTATCAAAATTGGCTCTTCATCACTTACTGGTACTGCTGGTTCTAAATTAGATAACTCCGCTGTCTCGAAAATTGCAGATCTAGTCGCATCACTTCGCTCGCGCGGATCAGAAGTTGTACTTGTTTCATCTGGCGCTATCGCCGCTGGTCTTGCTCCATTGGGCTTAAGCGCACGCCCTAAGGATTTGGCTACGCAACAAGCCGCAGCTTCAGTCGGCCAAGGCTTATTGATCGCAAAATATAACGAGAATTTCTCACGTCACAATCTAGTTTCATCACAAGTATTGCTGACTACTGAAGATGTGGTCCGCCGTTCTCATTACCAAAATGCACAACAGACGCTTAACAAATTGCTCTCACTCGGTGTTGTTCCAATCATCAACGAGAACGATTCGGTTGGAACGCAAGAGATCCGCTTCGGAGATAACGATCGCCTGGCTGCACTTGTTTCACTACTGATTAGCGCAGATCTGTTGGTCTTGATCTCTGATGTTGATGCCTTATATGACGCGCCACCAACACAAGCCGGTGCCAAAGCAATTCATTTTGTCGATCGTATTAGCGATATTGAAAAGGTAGAAATTGGTGGAGTCGGTTCATCTGGCGTGGGCAGCGGGGGAATGGTCACCAAGATCGAAGCTGCGCGCATTTCTACTGGTGCGGGTATTCCAATGTTGCTTACCTCATTAGAGAAATCAACAGGTGCTTTAAGTGGAGATGAAGCAGGAACTTACTTCGCTGCGCACGGAACTCGTTCTAATTCCCGTCTACTTTGGTTGGCACATGCCTCAACTCCACGTGGTCGTTTAATACTCGATGCTGGCGCAGTAACTGCAATCCTTGAACGCGGAGTTTCACTTCTTCCTGCTGGTGTAACAGCGGTCGAAGGTGAGTTCATTTCGGGGGATACCGTGGAGTTAGTCAGCGCAGATAAGAAAGTAATCGCCCGTGGCCTGGTTGCCTTTGATTCAGCGGAGATTCCACAGATGTTGGGACGTTCTACAAAAGAGTTGGCGGCATCCTTAGGGGCTGAATATGAGCGCGAACTCGTTCACCGCGATGATCTGGTGCTTCTCTAACTCTTCTTTTCAGCAACTTGTCTTAATACTGCAGCGACTTTATCGCTGATGCCATCAACACTTGTTGGCATATCGCTTAACTTAACAATTACCGTATCGTGAAGTGCATCTTGATAAATAAATTGGCCATGTAGTCCCAACATTAAATTGATACCTTGGTATGGATGCCACATCTGCGCGGCATAACCCCAACCGTAATCAAGATTTACGACTGGATTGGAAAGTCGCGCCTTCCAAGAAGTACTTGCAATCTTTGGGGTGCCACTCATCAGCGCCAGACCAACACGTGCGTAATCACGTGCTGTGGCGTTAAAGCAACAGAACGCCTTCTCGTGGCCACCTACCTTGTCTACGTTCCAAGTTGCATCGTATTGCGCGCCAACTTTCTTCCAGATTCGATCACTAAATTCATCAGCCAGTTTATTTCCAGTTACCTTTTGAATTATTAATCCCAGTAATTCAGTATTAACGCTGCGGTACTCCGGGTAAGTTCCTGGATCTTCACGCATCTTGCGATTATGTTTGATGAAGAAATTCATATCTGTAGTCGCGTACATTTGCGCAATTGCCACACCCCACCCAGAAGGACCAGTTGGGTAGTTGTCAGATACTCCGATGCCGGAATTCATATCTAACAGATCTTTGATGGTGACCTTGTCGAAAGAAGTCCCCGCTTTAAATTCTGGAAGAATCGCAACGAATGTGTCTGCCTCTCTAATTGTGCCTTCATCAATGAGCTGCCCAATTATCAGCGAGGTCATGGTCTTGGCAACCGAATATGACGGAAGCACTGTGGATTCGGTCTTTCCATTAAAGTATTTTTCGTAAGTTATTTTGCCGCTTCGAATTACGATGAAGGCATTTGTCTGTGTAGCAATCAAAAATTCGTCGAATGAAACTTTGGCACCGTTCCACGACACTTCATTAATTACTTCCGATGCTCCAACTGGCCAGGCGATCGCCGAACTTGGGGCTGCAGCAATTACGTGAAAGGGCATTAATTCTGGAGTCTTCGAAGCTGGTGCAAGTCCTAATTTGATCGCAGCAATAGGTTCTGGATATCTGATCGCCTTAGTAAGTCCGAACAAGGCGATGTATAGGACAAGGAGAATTACTGCAGATCGACGAATTAATTTGAGCACGGCAACAGGGTAACTCCCGCTAGGCTTAAACCTATGGATGCGGTCGCAATAGTTTCGGAGTTAGCGCTCAAAGCGCGCACTGCCGCCCGCACATTGTCGACTGCTACTGGCGCAGAACGTAAGGCCGCCTTGTACGCAATTGCCGCCGCGATTGAATCTCGCAGCGCAGAAATTTTGAAGGCAAATGCTGAAGATATTGCACGTGCCAAAAGTGAAGATATGCATCCACAAATACAAGATCGATTGTTGCTAAATGAAGCTCGCGTTGCCGGAATTGCAAACGGAGCGCGCTTGGTCGCTGACTTGCCAGATCCACTGGGCCAGGTGCTACGTCATTCAACTCTGCCAAATGGTTTGGATTTAAAACAGATCTCAGTTCCGTTTGGCGTTATCGGGATGGTTTACGAAGCCCGTCCAAATGTAACTGTGGATGCAGCCGTTATCTTGCTCATGTCTGGAAACGCTGCGCTCTTGCGCGGGTCATCGACTGCTGCTGCGAGCAATCAAGTACTTGTGACAGTCATGCGCGATGCGCTTTCTAAAACCAAAATTTCGCAAGAGGTAATTCAACTAGTTCCATCCGAAGATCGCGCCACTGTTAAGGCGCTGCTTAATGCGCGTGGCAAAGTTGATTTAGTGATTCCACGGGGGAGCGCAGCGCTAATTCGCATGGTTGTTGATGAATCAACCGTTCCAACGATTGAAACTGGCGCCGGTGTTTGCCATGTATTTGTCGATGAATTTGCCGACATTGCAAAGGCTCTGCCAATCGTCATTAACTCTAAAACACATCGTCCCAGCGTCTGCAATGCTGCTGAAACCCTCTTGGTGCATCGTGCTATCGCTCCGACATTCTTGCCAATGGCGCTCAAAGCACTTTCAGATGCGGGTGTTATTTTGCATACAGATGCAACTGCGCAGAAAGTAGCGGAAAAGTTTGGAATTACTTCCACTGCCGCAACGGAAGAGAACTGGTGTACTGAATACGGAGTTCTTGAGATGAATGTTGGCGTTGTCGATTCAGTAGATGCTGCCGCAGATCACATCGCGAAATACGGAACAAACCACACAGAAGCGATTGTTACGGAAAATAAAGCAAATGCAGATCGATTTATTGCGCTTTCAGATTGCGCTGCAGTAATGGTCAATACATCAACAAGATTTACTGATGGCGAGCAGATGGGCTTTGGCGCTGAAATAGGTATCTCAAATCAGAAGTTGCATGCCCGTGGTCCTATGGGGTTGGAAGCGATGACAACCACGACTTGGATCGTCACCGGCGACGGTCAAATTCGCAACTAACCTCCTTTCTGATTAAACTCAGGAGCATTATGAGCAGCCTTTCCCGTGATGAAGTAGCCAAACTTGCTGCGCTTGCTCGCATCGAAATGAGCGAAGCCGAACTCGTCAATCTTTCTTCACAATTTGGCAGCATTCTCGATGCAGTAGCTCGAGTTCAAGAACTTAATCTCGAAGGCGTAAAAGCGACTTCCCATCCGCAGCCTATGGAAAATATCTTCAGAGAAGATGTAGTTCAACCAAGTCTTACCCCAGATCAAGCGCTTTCGGGTGCGCCTGCGCAGGAAGAACAACGTTTCCGCGTTCCACAAATTCTCGGTGAAGCAGAATGATTAAAAATACCGCCGCCCAAATGTCGGCATCCCTTGCAAAAGGCGAGATAACTTCGGTTGAGTTAACCAAACTTCACTTAGATCGAATTGCAGATGTTGACCCAAAAGTTAAAGCGTTTTTACATGTTGATGGAGAAAGCGCTTTAAATCAGGCAGCAGCAGTCGATGCCGACCGAGCAAGTGGTAAAAAACTTGGCCCGCTTGCTGGCATTCCACTTGCACTGAAGGATGTTCTTGCACAACAAGGCGTACCAACAACTGCAGGTTCAAAGATCTTGCAGGGTTGGAAACCACCATATGACTCCACCGTCGTAGCAAAATTAAAAGCTGCTGGCGTTGTAATTTTAGGTAAGACCAATATGGATGAATTTGCAATGGGTTCATCAACTGAAAATTCTGGCTATGGACCAACGTTTAATCCATGGGATTTAACTCGCACACCTGGCGGTTCCAGCGGTGGATCTGCGGCAGCAGTTAGCGCATTTGAAGCACCGCTTGCGATTGGTTCTGATACTGGTGGATCTATTCGCCAACCAGCGGCGCTCACCGGAATCGTTGGAGTTCGTCCGACTTACGGTGCAGTATCTCGTTATGGGTTAATTGCTTACTCATCAAGTCTGGATCAAGCAGGACCATTTGGTCGCACAGTTTTAGATACCGCGATGTTGCACGAAGTTATCGCAGGCCATGACCCAAGAGATGCCACCAGTATCAACGCACCAGTGCCAGCAGTTGTTGCTGCTGCTAAATCTGGAGATGTAAAAGGATTGAAGATCGGTGTCATCAAGCAATTACAAGGCGATGGATATCAATCGGGAGTGCAAGCGCGCTTCAATGAATCGCTTGAAATTTTGGCATCGCTAGGTGCAGAAATTGTGCAAGTCGATTGCCCAAGTTTTGAATATGCCTTGGCTGCATATTATTTAATTGCGCCATCTGAATGTTCTTCTAATTTGGCGCGCTTTGATGCGATGCGTTATGGCCTTCGCACAGGTGAAAGTGATGGGGCATCAGCTGAATCTGTTATGAATTCAACGCGCGAAGCCGGCTTCGGCCGCGAAGTTAAGCGCCGCATAATTCTGGGAACTTATGCACTTTCATCTGGTTATTACGATGCGTATTACGGTAGCGCACAAAAGATCCGCACTCTGATCATCGAAGATTACAAGAAAGCATTTACCCAAGCAGATGTCTTGGTTTCTCCGACTTCTCCGATCACCGCATTTAAGATTGGTGAAAAATCTGAAGATCCAATTGCAATGTACCTAGCCGATGTGGCGACAATCCCAGTTAACTTGGCGGGAATTTGCGGCATGAGCTTGCCGGCTGGTCTTGCTGAAGAAGATAACTTGCCAGTTGGTTTCCAAATCATGGCACCAGCAATGCAGGATCAGCGACTTTATCAAGTAGGTGCAGCACTTGAAGCAGCGCTCGTTTCTAAATGGGGCGGACATTTAATTTCTAAAGCTCCAGCGCTAGGAGGTGCCAAGTAATGGCGCTTTCATACGATGATGTAATTGCTAAGTACGAACCGGTTTTGGGACTTGAAGTTCACGTTGAGTTAAATACTGAATCAAAGATGTTCTGTTCATGCAGCACAACTTTCGGGGGAGAGCCAAATACTCAAACTTGTCCGGTCTGTTTGGCGCTGCCTGGTGCGTTGCCAGTTGTTAATGCCAAGGCGATTGAATCCACTATAAAAATTGGCTTAGCGCTAAATTGCCAGATTGCCCCTCACAGTCGCTTTGCTCGCAAGAACTATTTCTATCCTGATATGCCGAAGAATTTTCAGATTTCACAATATGACGAACCAATTTGTTTCGATGGTTTTGTCGATGTTGAGATCGAAACCGACGAAGGTCCAAAGCAGTTCCGTATCGAAATTGAGCGCGTACATATGGAAGAAGACACTGGCAAGTCGCTGCATGTCGGTGGCGCAACCGGTCGTATCCACGGTGCTGAATATTCACTCCTTGACTACAACCGCGCTGGCATTCCACTTGTAGAAATAGTTACCAAGATTGTTCCTGGCACCGGCAAGTACGCTCCAGAAGTTGCCAAGGCATACGTTGCAGAACTACGCGATATTTTGCGCGGCTTAAAGGTCTCAGATGTAAAGATGGAGCAAGGATCTCTACGTTGCGATGCCAACGTCTCACTTCGTTTAATTGGTTCGGATGTACTTGGTACACGTTCTGAAACTAAAAATGTGAACTCGCTGCGTTCTGTGGAACGCGCTATTCGCGGTGAAATGATCCGCCATGCGGAATTATTAAATGATGGCAAGAAAGTTAAGCAAGAGACTCGTCACTTCCAAGAAGATACTGGCCTGACACGTTCTGGCCGATCAAAGGAACAGGCCGAGGATTACCGATACTTCCCAGAACCAGATTTGGTACCAGTTGCACCTGCTGCTGCTTGGATTGAAGAACTTCGTGCACAGCAACCAGAACGTCCATCACTACGTCGCAAGCGCCTGAAAGAACAGTGGGCAGTTCCCGACAAAGAGATGGCGGCGATGATCAACGCCGATGCGCTCGATATTGTGGAAGAGACTGTTTTATTAGGTGCAGATCCAACCAAGGCGCGCACCTGGTGGCTAGGTGAAATTTCTCGTATCGCAAATGAGAAAGAACTGGCGCTAACCGAACTTTCAATTACGCCCAAGGATGTTGCTGCAATCGTCGCACTCGTTGCTGCAGGTGAATTAACAGATAAGTTAGCGCGCCAAGTTGTAGACGGTGTAATCGCTGGGGAGGGAACCCCAAGTGAAGTTGTGGCCAAGCGCGGCATAAAAGTTGTAAACGATGATGGTGCGCTAATGGCAGCGATTGAAAAAGTTTGTGCAGAACAAGCAGAGACCGCAGATAAAGTGCGCAACGGACATGTTCCTGCAGCCGGCGCGTTAATCGGTGCGGTGATGAAAGAGACAAAGGGCCAAGCAGATGCTGCTCGCGTGCGAGAGCTTCTACTTGGCCACTTAGGTCAAGCTTCTAATTAAAGTAATTAGTTAATGAGCCATCACGCCTTCAGTTTCGACAAGTGACTCTTTCCCAATATTGATAAAGAAGAAGAGCACGATCGCTCCAACAAAGAGCAGCGCAGCGCTGAACTTAAATGCCACAGTGAATCCGTGAGTCATAGCAAAAGGCTGAACCATCTTGCCGAGTTCAGCATGTGCTGCGACATAGGTTGTTGTCGCAGTAGCGGCAACTGTATTTAGCAGAGCTGTTCCAAGTGAGCCACCGATCTGCTGTGAAGTGTTAACCATCGCACTAGCAACTCCTGTGTCATGAGTTGAAACTCCGTGCAGTGATGTCGAAGTAAGTGGGATAAAGACGAGAGCCATTCCGCTAGACATGATTAACAGAGATGGCAGAACATGCGTTGTGTAAGAAGTTTCTGGGGTAATTCGCGTCATCATAAGCAAGCCAATTCCAGCGAATATCAGGCCCGGAACCATAAGTGGCTTTGGTCCAATACGCGGTAAAAGTTGCGATGCGATTCCCGCAAAGACGATGATGCCTGCAGTAAATGGCAAGAATGCAAAACCAGATCGAAGTGGGGAGTATCCAAGAATTACTTGAAGATAGAGTCCAAGGAATAAGAACATCGAGAACAATCCCGCACCCACAACAAGTGAGCCAAGGTATGAGCCGCCACGGTTGCGCTCTGTAACAACGCGAAGTGGCATCAATGGATTGGCAACCTTCATCTCAATTACTACAAAGACGACAAGAAGAACGACTGCGGCAACTAAGAATGAGATTGTCGTTGAAGAAGACCAGCCCTTTGTAGCGGCTTCGTTAAATCCATAGGTTAGGGAGAAGAGTCCGGCGGTTGCAGTAATAACGCCAGGAATGTCGTAAGTGTTATTTCCTTCAGCCTTTGACTCGTGCACAAATTTGATTGCCAAGAATGCGGCGATCATTGCGATTGGCGTATTCACGCCAAGGCACCAACGCCACGAGAAGAACTCGGTGAGTGTTCCGCCAAGGATCAAGCCAATTGCGGCACCGCCACCTGAGATTGCACCGATAACGCCAAAGGCTTTTGCGCGCTCAGCTGGAACTGTAAATGTGACAGAGATGATTGCAAGTGCAGCAGGTGCAAGGAGAGCTCCAAATACTCCTTGCAGTGCGCGAGATGCAAATAACAATCCTTGAGTTGATGCAATTCCGCCGAGCGCTGAAGCAGCAGCAAAACCGATCAATCCGATCAAGAAGATTTTCTTACGTCCCATGTAATCGCCGATGCGACCACCGAGCAGAAGTAGTGAACCAAATGCCAAGGTGTAGGCAGTGATAACCCATTGCTGATTAGCATCGCTGATTCCAAGATCAATCTTTGCGCTCGGAATAGCGATATTCATAATTGAACTATCGAGCACGATCATCAACTGAGATATGGCAACAACAAATAGCGTTCGCCATCTAGTTGGATCCAGACCTTCGACTACAGGCGTTTTTGACACAAGGTTCTCCTCTAAAAGGTAAGTTTTTGGTTATTAATTGGAGCGAATGAGCAGAGTCTATTAGACTTCACGCTATGTCGCAGATGAAACCTCGTTCTGGTCTAGTAACCGATGGTTTAGAACGCGCCCCTGCCCGCGGAATGTTGCGCGCTGTCGGCATGACAGATGATGACTGGGTAAAACCACAAATTGGTATTGCATCTTCCTGGAATGAAATCACCCCGTGCAATCTCTCACTTGATCGCTTAGCTAAAGCGTCGAAACAAGGCGTCATCGATGCTGGTGGATTCCCGATGCAATTTGGCACCATCTCAGTATCCGATGGTATTTCAATGGGACATGAAGGTATGCATTACTCGCTTGTCTCGCGTGAAGTCATCGCTGATTCAGTCGAAACTGTTATGCAAGCAGAACGTTTAGATGGAATGGTTACCTTTGCCGGTTGTGACAAATCACTTCCCGGAATGATGATGGCCGCTGCGCGCATCGATGTCGCTTCAGTCTTTGTTTACGCCGGTTCAACACTTCCCGGACAAGTAGACGGCAAAGATGTCACGATTATCGATGCCTTCGAAGCAGTTGGTGCATGCGCTCGTGGGCTAATTACTCAAGAGCGCGTGGATCAAATCGAACGCGCGATTTGTCCTGGAGAAGGCGCATGTGGCGGTATGTACACCGCAAACACGATGGCCAGTATCGCCGAAGCAATTGGGTTATCGCTTCCAGGATCTGCCGCTCCACCCGCAGTAGATCGTCGTCGCGATAAGTATGCAATCGAATCTGGCGCAGCAGTCGTTGAACTTATTCGAAAAGGAATAACCACTCGCGATATTTTGACAAAGAAGGCATTTGAAAATGCAATAACTATTTTGATGGCACTTGGTGGCTCTACCAACGCAGTACTGCACCTATTAGCGATTGCGCATGAAGCTGAAGTAGATCTAAGCATGGAAGATTTCCACCGTATCGGCTCAAAGGTGCCGCTACTTGGAGATCTAAAGCCATTTGGTAAATATGTCATGACTGACATTGATCGAGTTGGTGGAATTCCTGTTGTTCTTAGAATTTTGCTTGATGCAGGTTACTTACATGGCGATTGCCTAACAGTCACTGGTAAAACAATGGCTGAAAATTTAGCGGATATTAATCCACCGCTTGCAGATGGCAGCGTTCTATTCCCAGTAGATAAGCCGATGTCAACGGATGTCGGAATCACTATCTTGGGTGGAACCCTTGCCTCCGATGGCGCAGTTTGTAAGACTGCCGGAATTGGAATTGAAACATTTGAAGGACCGGCACGTGTTTTCGAACGCGAACAATCGGCGATGCAAGCACTGGAAAATGGAACGATCCAAGCCGGTGATGTTGTCGTAATTCGTTATGAAGGTCCCAAAGGTGGACCAGGAATGCGCGAGATGTTGATGATCACCGGCGCGATCAAAGGTGCAGGACTTGGTAAATCAACTCTGTTATTAACTGATGGAAGATTCTCCGGTGGTTCAACTGGACTCTGCGTGGGACACGTTGCACCCGAAGCGGTCGATGGCGGCCCAATTGCATTTATAAAAGATGGCGATCGTGTTCGCATTGATATCAAGGCTCGTACCTTGGATCTCTTGGTTGATCCAGCTGAACTAGAAGCCCGTAAGGTCGGCTGGAAACCACTTCCACATAAATTCACACGTGGCGTTTTGGCTAAGTATTCAAAGACCGTTGGCTCTGCCTCAAAGGGCGCGGTCTGCGGCTAGTTTCACAATTTGAGACTTACATCTCAAACCTTGACTCATATGCCTTCGGCGTTGGAGAATAAGCCCATGCAAAAGAAGCTCGCGCTAGTCTCGTCATCGTCTGTAATTGTGGTGGTGATTCGATAGCGCGTGCCTTTTTAAAGCACGCGCCCTCAGATACCTGAGGGTTTTTTTATTTACCAAATAAATTCACTAAAGCGAAAGTAAAACGGAAAGGAGTAAGAAGATGGCACACGTACCTACTGCCAACGGCACCGCAATGACTGGAGCTACTTCATTGGTCAAAAGCCTTGAAGCATCTGGCGTTGATGTGATGTTCGGAATTCCTGGTGGCGCGATTCTTCCTGCTTACGATCCGATTTACGACTCAACGATTCGCCATATCTTGGTCCGCCACGAACAAGGCGCAGGGCATGCGGCGACTGGCTATGCACAAGTCACCGGTCGTGCGGGAGTTTGTATTGCAACATCTGGACCTGGCGCAACTAACTTAGTTACGCCATTGATGGATGCGGCAATGGATTCAGTTCCACTGGTTGCGATAACCGGCCAAGTTCCATCGGCTGCAATAGGTACAGATGCTTTTCAAGAAGCAGATATCCGTGGCATCACAATGCCCTTCACCAAACATAATTTTCTTGTTACCAACCCTGACGAAATCCCACGCGTAGTCGCCGAAGCGTTTTATCTCGCAACTTCCGGGCGACCTGGGCCAGTGCTTGTGGATGTTGCCAAGGATGCTCTTCAGAAGCAGACAACTTTCAACTGGCCAACTTCTATAAATCTGGCAGGTTACAAACCACAGATTCAACCTAACCAAAGTGCGATCAACGACGCCGCGGCGCTAATCGCGCAATCTGCAAAACCAATCTTCTATGTTGGCGGGGGAGTTATCAAAGCCAACGCAGCGCGTGAATTACTTGAACTTGCTCAACTACTTGGCGCACCTGTTGTAACAACGCTGATGGCACGTGGTGCATTCCCTGATTCACATCCTTTGCACCTTGGCATGCCAGGCATGCACGGCACTGTTGCTGCAGTTACTGGGCTACAAAAGGCAGATCTTCTTATTACTTTAGGCGCGCGCTTTGATGATCGTGTCACTGGCAAACTTTCTACATTTGCTCAAAATGCCAAGGTAATTCATGCAGATATAGACCCTGCTGAAATTGGCAAGAATCGTTATGCCGACGTTGCAGTAATAGGCGATGTTCGCGAAACAATTAAAGCTTTGATTCCTGCACTGACAGCTACTCTTGCAAAGGGTCGTGCTGACATTTCACCTTGGCTGGCCAGCATGAATAAGTTAAAGGCAACTTATCCATTGGGCTATGACACACCTGCCGATGGTGCGTTATCGCCACAATATGTAATCGAACGCCTTGGCAAAATTTGTGGCCCAGACACAATTTTCACCGCAGGTGTTGGCCAACATCAAATGTGGGCATCACAATTTATTGGCTATGAAAAGCCACGCACTTGGCTCAATTCAGGCGGCGCCGGCACTATGGGTTATGCAGTACCTGCAGCTATGGGTGCAAAAGTTGGCGCACCAGATTCAACTGTTTGGGCAATTGATGGCGATGGATGTTTCCAAATGACCAATCAAGAGCTCGTTACTTGTGCGCTAAATAATATTCCGATCAAAGTTGCAATTATCAATAACGAAAGTTTAGGAATGGTCCGTCAATGGCAGACCTTGTTCTATGACAGTCGTTATTCAAATACCAGCCTGGAATCAAAGCGCGTTCCAAACTTTCCGTTGCTTGCTGAAGCGATGGGTTGCGTTGGACTTTCTTGCGATAACCCAGCAGATGTTGATGCAACTATTGAAAAAGCTATGTCGATCAATGACCAACCAGTTGTTGTCGACTTCCGTGTTCATCGCGATGCGATGGTCTGGCCGATGGTTGCTGCCGGAACATCTAATGATGAAATCATGATCGCCCGCGCTACCGCGCCTGACTGGGATTCACAGGAGCTCTAATGGCCATTCATAAGCTAGAAGTACTCGTTGAAAACGAACCAGGAGTTCTTGCCCGTGTTGCTGGCCTATTCGCCCGCCGCACGTACAACATTGATTCGCTAGTTGTCGGTCCTACCGAAAACTCTAAGATTTCCAAGATGATTATCGAAGTAAGCGTCGAAGGACACTCACTTGAGCAAGTCATCGCCCAGTTAGATAAGTTAATAAATGTGATCCGCATCGAAGAAATACTCGAAGGTGCGATCAGTAATGCCAAGCACGACACCCAACCCGATTACCAGAACTAACTCGAAACTAACTCGAAAACTAAAGGAGAAATACCGTGGCAACGATGTATCACGAAGAGGATGCAGATCTATCAATCATCCAAGGTCGCAAGGTCGCGATTATCGGTTACGGCTCACAGGGTCATGCGCATGCACTTAACTTGCGCGACTCAGGTGTCGATGTTCGTGTCGGACTTAAAGAAGGTTCTGCATCACGCGCCAAGGCTGAAGCTGAAGGTTTGCGTGTAGTAACAGTTGCTGAAGCAGTTAAAGAAGCAACTGTCATCATGATCCTGGCGCCAGATCACGTACAGCGCCATATCTACACAGATTCAATCTTGCCTAACCTAAAAGATGGCGATGCGCTCTTCTTTGGTCACGGATTCAATATCCGTTTTGGCTACATCAAGCCA
>WLQO01000016.1 GCA_009698295.1 Actinomycetota bacterium
AAGTCGTATCTCTCGTATTTCGCGAAATCTAGATATTGCGCGACGTGATGCATTCGCAGATTTAGAAACTTGGGGCTTTGACGTTTTAGCTGCGCTACGTCGCGCTGGCGATCCTTACCAACTCTCCCCCGGCGCACTAATGCAAGAAACTCTAGTAACGAGCGGAACTATGACCAATCGCTTAGATCATCTCGAAGAATTGAAATTTATTACTCGTCAACCAGATCCCGATGACGGTCGCGGTTCACTCGTTACGTTAACTGCATCCGGAATGCGCGCAGTTGATAAAGCCCTAGAAGGTTTACTTGAGCACGAACGTGAATTATTAAAGGGTCTAACTCGGGAAGAACGAAGCGCGCTTGCCAATTTGTTGAGCACACTCGCTGCTCATCTAGAAGAAAACTAAATAACTTTCGCACCAGGCACGGGGCCATAAGCCCGAGCAACGCTTCCTACAACTCCACTTGAAGTCAGGGCAACAGCTAAATCTAAACCTTGTTCTTCATCTGCGACTAAGAAAGCAACGGTTGGACCAGAGCCTGAAACGATTGCACCAAGTGCTCCGTACTCTTCGCCAACATCTAAAACTAAAGTGAGCGCCGGACGCAATGAACATGCCGCAGATTGCAGATCATTCTGTAAAGACAAACCCACAGCTTTGGGATCTGCAGAAAGAAGTGATTGCATCAGCGCATCACTAGTTTGTGGTGCAGCAATATCTAAGCCAGCGCGCAATCGATCGCATTCTTGATATACCGCCGGCGTAGAAAGCCCAACAGTAGAAAGCGCTAAAACCCAATGGTAAGTACCTCGCGAAAGAGCTGCGGTTAATTGATCACCGCGACCTTGGCCAACTGCTGTGCCACCGGTAATCATAAAAGGCACATCGCTTCCGAGCTGAGATCCAAATTCCAACATCTCTTCGCGCGTCATCTCTAAGTTATACAAATCATTTAAGCCAACGATTACCGCTGCCGCATCTGCACTTCCGCCGGCCATTCCACCTGCGACTGGGATCGATTTGTTAACTTCAATGTGGATATCAACTGCAAATTGGTAATCATCGGCAATTAACTGCGCCGCTTTTACCGCTAAATTGGTCGAATCTGCAGGTACCCCATGAGTGTGATCACCAGTAATTGCAATGGTTATTCCAGATCCCGGTGCAGTTTTAGAAATTGTTACATCATCATAAATAGATATCGCTTGAAAAACAGAAACTAAATTATGGAATCCATCGCCTTCGCGCGGCCCAACTGCCAATTGCAAATTAACCTTTGCAGGAACTCGCACCGTCACAGATGCGTTGCTTGATGGAGTCACGTTAAGACTCTAAACCTTGTTGCGCGATTTTGCAGAAACTATGGATATCTAGCGATTCACCACGCAGCGTCGGATCAATTCCAGCGGCCATTAAATGCGCTTCAGCTGCGCCAGATCCACCGTATCGCGATGAAAGCGCAGCACGTAACATCTTGCGCCGCTGGGCGAACGCTAGATCGATTATCGTAAATACTTCTTTACGAAGGGCTTCATCTCCTGGCGTTGCTCGGCGCTTAAATGCCACCAATTTTGAATCAACATTTGGTGCAGGCCAGAAGATCGAACGCGATACAGATCCTGCGCCTGTAACTTCAGCCCACCATGCAGCCTTGACCGTTGGAATTCCATAATCTTTTGTATTTGGTTTCGCCGCTAAACGATCGGCAACTTCGGCTTGCACCATTACGACGCCACTGCGCAGCGTTGGAAATATTTCTAGAAGATGCAAGAAAACCGGAACCGAAACGTTATATGGCAAATTTGCTACTAAAACTGTTGGATCTACTGGCAGGGTCTTTAATTGCAGTGCATCTTGGTTGATGACTGTCAAAAGTTCTGGATGTTCGCTATGAGTATCAGCGGTAAGAGGAAGTTGATTTGCTAAACGAGCATCAATTTCAACAGCCACAACACTTGCTGCCTCTTCCATCAGCGCCAAAGTGAGCGAACCAAGACCGGGTCCAATTTCTAGCGCGATATCTGTTGATGTAATCCCTGCGGTGCGCACAATCTTGCGGCAAACATTGGCATCAATCACAAAGTTCTGGCCAAGTGATTTGGAAGGTTTTAAATCTAACTTCTCAGCTAGCGCGCGAATTTCTGCTGCGCCAAGCAAGGTCATAAAGTAGATCCTGCAGCGAAAGATCCAAATATCCGCTCGGCGTTATCAGATAGCGCTTGGGCAAGTGCTCCAACGCTTTCATTACGCTCTTCAGCCATAGCGCGAACAATATTTGCGATTTGGGCAGGAGTATTAAGCGCTCCGCGATTGGGCATTGGAGCCAAAAATGGCGAATCGGTTTCGACCAGCAATTGGTCGTGAGGAACTAATTTCACAGCCTCGCGTAAATCAGGCGCGTTCTTAAAAGTTAAAGTTCCTGCAAAAGAAAGTACATACCCGCGATCTATACAGATCTTTGCCATCGCGACATCTCCGGAGAAGCAGTGAAATACAGTTTTCTCAGGCGCGCCGACTTCAAGGAGAATAGATAGAACATCATCATGCGAATCACGATCGTGAATTACCAGAGCTTTCTTACTTTTCTTAGCCAGCTCAATGTGCCACTTAAAGGAATCTTGTTGGCGTTTGCGAAGTTCGGGAGGGGTTCGGAAATAATCTAAACCAGTCTCACCAATTGCACGTACTCGCGGATGAGATGCCAGCCCTTCAATTATTTTTAAATCCGCATCCAGATCAGCAACTACCGGCGCCTCATTGGGATGCAGTGCAACCGCGGCTAAAACCCGATCGTTAAAATGCTCGGCAGCGGCAACGCACCACTTTGATTGCTCTGCGGAATATCCAACTTGAACAACGCGATCTACACCAGCAGCCTTGGCATCATCTAATACTTGTTTAACCGCATCTGAATCCGGTGCATCATCAGTAACGATTTCTAAGTGCGCATGCGCATCAACAGTTGGAACTGGTAAAGGTTTTGGCGCTGGTGCCAGCGGGCGATCAATATCGCGATTGTGGCGATCTGCCATAGAAAATTACTCTTTAATCTCGAGTCGTGGAAATAGAACTGGAGTCTTTGTCACGATATTTCCTTCTGGTAACTGTCCCCAATTTGCTACGTCAGCAATAGCTTGCGCACCAATTGAGCCGATAGATTTATTTGCGCCCAGACTCTCCCAGAGAATTTCAGTTGTGGCAGGCATTACCGGATGCAATAAGACCGCAAGTGCGCGTAAAGATTCGGCGGTGTTATATAAAACATCGTTAAGTTCGCCCCGATTAGCCTCATCTTTGGCCAATATCCAAGGCTCTTTCTCGGTTACATAACCATTTACCTTCTTGCAGAAATCCATCACGGCAGTGATTCCACCTTGGAAATCTAAGGCAACCATCGCGGCATCTGCTTTTAAAACGGTTTCGGCAAGCGCCGCAGATAAACCAGCATCTGTCGCAACTGGCGGAACTTTGCCATCGCAATACTTTTCGATCATCGCCGCCAAACGTGAAGCTAAGTTGCCGAAATCGTTAGCAAGTTCAGAGGTATAACGCGCTGACATATCTTCCCAAGAGAAAGATCCATCGCTGCCAAAGGGAATTGCGCGCAAGAAGTAATACCGGAAAGCATCTACGCCAAAATGATCGGTGATATCAGAAGGCGCAATTCCGGTGAGCTTGCTCTTGCTCATCTTTTCGCCGCCAACAAGTAACCAACCATGTGCAAATACTTTCTTTGGGACCGCAAGTCCTGCCGCCATCAACATCGCTGGCCAAATTACGGCGTGGAAACGCAAAATATCTTTTCCGACCAAGTGCACATCTGCTGGCCAAGTTTGCGCAAATTTCTTACCGCCCTCAGAATCTGGCGCATCTGTTAACCCAACTGCTGTTGCATAGTTAAGCAAAGCATCGAACCAAACATATACAACTTGGTCGGTATCCCAAGGAACCGGAATTCCCCAATCAAAAGTAGAACGGGAAATCGAAAGATCGGATACCCCACCTTCTAAGAATGAAACTACTTCGTTACGCGCACTTTCTGGTTGGCAAGCATCTGGATTCGCGCGGTAGTGCTCAAGCAATGGCTCAACAAAAGCAGAGAGTCTAAAGAACCAGTTATTTTCATTTACTAATTCGATTGGTTTGCTGTGGATCGGACAGAGTTTTTCTCCATCGGCTTCAATTAAGTCGCCTGGTAATTTAAATTCTTCGCACCCAACGCAATAAGGACCTTCGTATTTGCCGGCATAAATATGTCCTGCATCTTTTAGTGATTGCAAGAATTTTTGAACGCGCTCAGTGTGGCGCGGTTCTGTTGTGCGAATGAAATCATCATTTGCGATATTTAACGCAGTCCAATTGGGTTTCCAAGCATCCGCTACTAACTTATCGACCCACGCCTGTGGCGCAACGTTATTTTGCTCAGCAGTGCGCATTACCTTCTGTCCGTGTTCATCGGTTCCGGTTAAGAACCAAACTGATTCACCGCGTTGGCGATGCCAGCGAGTCAGTACATCGCCGGCAACAGTTGTATATGCATGGCCGATATGCGGCGCATCATTTACATAGTAAATCGGCGTTGTTAGATAAAAGGACTTCACGAGCGCATCTTATTCGCATCAACTACCGCTGCATAAACGATCCGCTTCGGAAGGTCGAATTCATCTGCCACAGTGGAAATTGCGCTCTTTCGGTCCATTCCGGCAGCCTCAAATTCACGCACCCGGGCGACCATATCTTCAGCAGATTTTTCTGCTGTGCCAATTTCAGCGCCGGCAATTACAAGTGTTATCTCACCTAAAATTTCTTTACTTTCAGCCCATTGGACTAGTTCAGCAAGAGTGCCGCGAATGGTTTCTTCGTAAGTTTTCGTCATCTCACGACAAATCGCGCCGAGTCGATTGTCACCAAAAATTGCTTTGGCATCTTGCAAAGATTCGACTAAGCGATGAGGGGCTTCAAAAAAGACCATTGTGCGTTCTTCAAATCGCAGAGCTTCGAAAGTTGCTTGGCGCGCACCCAGCGCGCGTGGAGTGAAACCTTCAAAGGTAAAACGATCCGTTGCTAAACCCGATAACGCAATCGCCATTACTGGTGCACTAGGTCCGGGAATAACTCTGACTTCTAAATCTTCAGCCATCGCATCACGGGCTAAGCGAAATCCCGGATCACTGATAGTTGGCATTCCAGCATCCGAAACAACTAAAACGCTTTTCCCGTTGCGCAGGTATTGCAAAATCTCTTCACTTCGTTCGGTTTCATTTCCGTCGAAGAAAGAAATAACTTTCCCGGTAAATGTCACACCAATATCTACACACAAACGATGAAAGCGGCGAGAATCTTCGGCTGCAATTATTTCAGCGCTTGCTATCGCATCTTTTAGGCGTGGGCTTGCGTCAAGGGGATTTCCCAGAGGAGTCGCCGCCATCGTTAAAGCCATAGGTACATCCTCTCAGTACGCTAAGCATGTGAAAACCCGTATGTACGTCGGAGCAATCGCCTTTGCCGCACTCGCCCTTCGCCTGCTGCACTTAGGAACTCCTAAAGGTTTTGTATTTGACGAGGTTTATTACGTTGATGGCGCACGTGATTATTTAGCGCATGGCGTTGAAGTCTCCGGAAAAGCTCCTGAATTTGTCGTCCATCCCCCAGTCGGTAAATGGCTAATTGCCCTTGGTATAAAAATCTTCGGTGATAACGAATTTGGCTGGCGTTTTATGGGAGCTTTACTCGGTTCGGTCATGGTCTTACTCATAGCACTTATTGCACAACGATTATTTCGTAGCGCATTTCTAACTATTTCAGCAAGTGCTTTAATGGCGATGGATGGGCTGGCGCTAGTTCATTCGCGTACTGCGCTTTTAGATATTTACTTGGCATTCTTTATATTGCTGGCAACTTATTTATTTTTAGTACGTTGGCATTGGTGGGCAGGTATTGCACTCGGGTTGGCGGTCGCCACAAAATGGAGTGGGCTTTATTATTTAGCGCTCTTTGCAGCCGTTGCCCTTTATCGGGCATTTAGCCATCACACCGGTCGGGATTTAATAAAACCAACCATAAAGACTTTTCTGCAATATGCAGTTCTGCCGATTTCAATCTATTTAACTTCTTGGACAGGATGGTTTGTCACTAACCGTGGATGGGCGCGCGATTACTCAACAAACTTGGCTACCTCATTTATTCACTATCACTCACAGATGCTCGGTTTCCATACCGGCTTAGTTGAAAAACATGCTTATCAAGCAAATCCATGGAGTTGGATAATTATGGGACGGCCAACTTCATTCTTTTATGAAACTCCAAAGAACTGTGGCTCCGATAATTGTGCACAAGAAGTATTAGCGCTTGGAACTCCATTTTTATGGTGGATAGGCGCAATCGCAGTTGCAGTCGTCATGGGTTTTTGGATTAATTCATTTGCACAGAAACGATATGAACCAGCTCTTAACATCATCGTCGCTGGTATCGCTGCGGGATATCTGCCTTGGTTCTTCATGCAAAAGCGAACTGTATTTTCTTTCTACGCCATAGTCTTTGAACCATTTCTGATTCTTGCAATTATTTATTGCGCCTACGTTGCGCTGCTTCACTTCGAAAATAGCCTAAATACCTATATTTTTCTGGGGATTATCGGCGCAGCAATCTTTATAAACTTTATCTTTTTCTTGCCGTTATTTACTGGCGATGTGATTACCTACGATTCATGGCACGCCCGTATGTGGCTGCCTTCGTGGATTTAACGCTTACTGACCTTTATTCGTTCGCGGCGCGGTTCTCTTTAAGGCGAGCAACTGCCTCGTCCGCTAACTGCTGATCAAAGATTTCATCTCTAGACGGCGCTGCTGCAGCAAGTGCTTCGCGTTCAAGTCTTTCTTGCTCATCACTCCACTGTCCAGGTGTTGTCAGATCGATTACGCGCTTTGGCACAATCGCCTTAGGTGCATTTACATATGTTGGTACCGGAACAGAATTAGGTTGCCATTCTCCACGAGCCGCCGCGCTACCTTTTGGCAAAATTGTTACGCCAGTTAATTCGCGTTCTGTAAGTGGTATCCAATGTTCAGTGTTCTGTTTTGGAGCAAGTACTTCTGACAAGTTAGTTGATGAAACGCCAGCGGTGCTTCGTTGCAATTGAGTCACGCGACGGCGTTTCATGCGTTCAGTGTTACCTTGATGGCGAACCTGCGCCAAGTAAAGTACAAAGGCAACAACCGGAATTCCAATAATAGAAACTGCAAGAGTTTGCATAATTGCACCCACTATCGTCATGATGAATGAAATAGTTATTAGCGAGAAAATAATTCTGCGACGCAAAAGTTGTTGAGCCACTTTTGCTTCATGATCTAGATCAGTATGAATGACTCCGGTTCCAGAACTTCCGCCTGGAGAATTACTAGCAACGATTCGAAGTGCGCTCTTATATCTTTCAACGCTCTTTCCAGAAAATTCATTTCTATCGTGGACCCAGCGTGGGAGGAAGTAAGCCACCCACATGCCGATGATCGAGAGATAGATAATTCCTGAAGCCATGATTAGCCAAGGTTAGACGAGCGCCCTGCTTACTCTGTGGATTTAGAGGGCTAAATAACCTGGGTATTTTCTTTCACAAAACAGACGTGGTCTCGCCAACTTCCATCTATATGCAAATAGCGCGGCCTGATCCCCTCAAAAAGGAAGCCTGCTTTTTCGGCTACGCGAATCGATGGCAGATTTTCGGGGCGGATATTTATTTCAATCCGGTGCAACTTAAGGGTTTTAAAGCCAAAATCGGAAACAGCCTGAACTGCTTGAGTTGTGAATCCACGATTGGCATAGGCGCGATCAATCCAATAACCAATATGTGCACCACGCATCGCGCCATACATAACGCCACCCATGGTTATTTGGCCGATCAAATTCTTACCTTGGCTATTTACATGCCATATGGCGAAGGCATAAGAGCGCCCCTGCCGACCTTCGCGGCGGTGCCAACTGACCATGTTAAAGAAAGTTGGAAGCTCTTGAGATTGAGTTTCGCCTGGAACTTGTGGAAGCGTTGCTTCCCATTCGGCGAGCCAATCACGATTTTCATTTCGCACATTTAACCAACGTTTGCGATCGCGCCAACGTAATGGTTTAAGAATTAACTCGCCAGTTTCTAAATGAATCGGCCAATTCTCTGACATTTATCCGCTCCGGCTTTAAATGTATCGGCGTTCGAGTACGACGACCATGACGTCGGAACCAGCGGCGATTTTTACATCGCCCTCCGGTACTGCGATAAATGCATTGGCATCGGAAAGAGTGGTCTGTTCATCTTGCACACTTGAGCCCTGTGACAGAAGCGGCATTACGGATTTCCCGTCTTCAGAAAGTACCGCGCGGATATAAGAACGGTGATCACTAGTTGAGGTGATCGCCTTTTCAAGTTTGGCTTTTATCGATGGGCGATGGATCGTCGCTGCACCCAACATGGTTCGGATCATCGGGCGAATAAATAGTTCGAAAGATATATATGCCGCAACTGGATCTCCCGGCAAAGTAACCACTGGCGTTTTATCTGGACCAATTACTCCAAAGTTATGACGCCCACTGGATTCGATGGCAATATCAACTGTTGTAATCTCGCCCATCGCAGCCAGTGTTCGGGTAATTAAATCAAATGAATCATCTTTGCGTTCACCACTAATAATTATTAAATCAGCGCGAACCAGTTGATCTTCAATTACTGCTTGCAGTTGTGCTTCATCATCGGGAATCGTGTGTACTCGGTAAGCAACAGCACCGACCTCGCGGACTGCAGTGGTGAGCAACCATGAATTCGTTTCGTACTCTTCGCCATCTTTTAACTCTTTACCTGGCTCAACTAGATCCGGCCCCGCTGACAGCACAACTACTCGCGGATGCGGACGGGTTGGCAAGTGATCGCGACCAATTGAGGCAGCTAACCCGATTTGGGTAGATCGAATACGCGAACCCGCTTTTAAGACCAGACGTTCTCCAGCATAAATATCTTCCGCCAGAGTTGCACCGTGTGCATCAAGCAGAGGCATATCAAATGCATCTAGCGGACGGCAGATCGCAATAAGAGAGGAAAGGAACTCATCCACGCGCATACGGTCTGACATAATCAGCAACAATACTTCTTGAGCAACCAAATATTGGGGATTTACGTGAGCGCATCGAGTGAGAAATCCGATCTCCGCAATCGCTATCGCTTTGAACGCCGCGAAAGATATCTAGATCACTCTTTTTCTTATCTTGCTACTTCGCTTGAATTTGCAAAAGCTTCGCACGTCGCAAGTTACATTTCTTATGGGGATGAACCAAGCACTTCAGATCTAAATTCAGCGCTCATAAAGAATGGGAAGCATTTATATCTGCCAAGGATGATAGGTAAAGATCTCGAATGGGTGCAGTGGCAAGGCGACTCAAATCAGTTAATTCCTAGCAAGTTATCGAAAAATATTTTGGAACCGGATGGACCAGCTATTTCTGATATTTCAATTATTGAGTTGATTATCGTTCCCGCACTTCGAATAGATCGCGCTGGTTATCGTTTAGGACAAGGCGGGGGTTTCTATGATCGTGCACTTGCGCAATTAAAAGCTTGGAGTATCGGGTTGATACATCCAGATGAAATCTCTAGTGAAGACTTGCCGCGCGAGAGTTTTGACGTTGCGCTAAACGCCGCTGCTACACCCGATTTATTACTGCGCTTTAAAAATTAATTAGCGGGCAGGTTACGCGCCATTACGATTCTTTGAATTTGATTTGTACCCTCATAAATTTGTGTAAGTTTCGCATCGCGCATCATTCGCTCAACTGGATAATCTGAAACATATCCATAACCACCTAAGACCTGCACCGCATCTTGGGTCACTTTCATCGCCACATCGCTAGCAAAAGTCTTGCTTGCTGCCGAGAAGAATTTAAGATCTTTATCACCGCGTTCGCTGCGAGCGGCGGCGGCGTAAGTTAGTTGGCGCGCTGCTTCGATATTCATCGCCATGTCAGCCAACATAAATTGCACGCCCTGGAAATCGAAGATCTCTTTTCCGAATTGTTTACGTTCGTGCGAATACTTGGCCGCCACGTCCAGTGCACCTTGTGCAATTCCTAAAGCTTGCGCCGCAATAGTTATGCGTGTGTGATCCAAAGTATCCATCGCAATTGCAAATCCAGAACCGACTTCACCGATGCGACGATCATCGCCAACTGTGACATTATCAAAATAAACTTCGCGCGTTGGGGAACCGCGAAAACCCATCTTCTTTTCTGGTGCACCAAACGAAACTCCGGTATCAGATTTTTCAACAATGAATGCAGTTATGCCTTTAGATCCCTTGCTTGGATCGGTCTGGGCAATTACAGTGTAAAACTCTGATACACCGGCATTAGATATCCATTTTTTACTTCCGTTAATTACCCAGTTATCTCCGTTGCGCTCCGCTTTAGTTTTCAGCGCAGATGCATCCGAGCCAGCTTCTGATTCAGAAAGGCAATATGAGAATCCGCTTCCCTTGGCCAGTTGTGGCAGCCAACGTTCCTTCTGTTCTTTACTTCCACCCAAGATAAGTGGCAACGAACCGAGTTTATTAACTGCGGGAATCAAAGATGATGAAGCACAAATTCGAGCGACTTCTTCAATAATTATCACGACAGCTAGCGCGTCTGCGCCTTCGCCACCAAATTCAGTTGGAACATGTGCAGCGCTCAATCCTGATTTTAGAAGCGCATCAGCCGCTTCTTGCGGAAAGCGATGATCTTCATCTACGGCAGCGGCAAATGGTGCTATTTCGTTTTCAGCAAGGGCACGGACACTGGCGCGCAGATCGTTGTATTCAGATGGCAGCGCGTATAAATCTTTACTTGTCATTTCTCTGTTTCCGCATCCTTTACCGCTAGAGAAGTTAAGTAGGCATTATATTGAGCAAGTTCATCGGGTTCACCCATCGCAGCAAGGCGCGCTTCATTGCGATCGATGCGTTTCGTCTCGCGATTGTCATCACGCATCCATTGAATAAATGTTGCAACCAGCGCTAGCAAAATTGGAATCTCGCCCAGAGCCCAGGCAATCGAGCCCCCTGCGTGCTGATCTGCAAGTAGATCTAGATTCCAGGGAGTTTGAAGGGATAAGAAATATCCCTGATCAATCAGGGTTGAGGTAGAAATTAGAGCAATCGCAAAGAATGCATGAATGCTCATTGCTGCAAAGAGAATAACTATGCGAACAATATGCGGAACTTTACGTGGATTGGGATCAATCCCGATGATCACATGGAAGAAGAGAATTCCGGCTAATAAGAAATGAACATTCATAACCAAATGTCCTAGATGTGATTGCATCATATTTCCGAATAACGGAGTCATATAGAGCGCAAAGAGTGATCCGTCGAAGAGAGCCAAGATGATTACAGGATTGGTGAAAATGCCTGCAGGCTTTGAGTGCAAAAGTGCAATAAGAGTGCCACGGATACCGCGTTCTTCTGCATTTCGCCCCTGCGGCAATGTTCGCAGTGCCAAAGTTATTGGCGCGCCAAGAACGATTCCAATTGGTGCAATCATTCCGAGCGCCATGTGAGCAACCATGTGATATTCAAAAGAGAACTTGGCATAAACACCTAATCCGCCACTTGTTGCATAATCAATAACGCTAATACCAAGTGCGAATGCAACTGTGCGCCCGACTGGCCATTTATCACCGCGGCGAGACAATATGACAACACCTTTAATATAAAGTGCGACAGCAGTGATCAATACACCGATCATTAAAGCATCCGGATCGTAAAGTGAAAGTAAACGCCAAAGATTTGGCGGTGTTGGTGTACTAATTCCGGCAATAGCTAAACCGGGATCTAAGATTGCGCTCTCGTCCCTGGCAGGTGGTTGCATATTTGAAAGGCGAGAACCAACTAAAACTGCGACAAGCATGATGGTGACTTCAACAAAGATTAGCCGGCCCAGGTTTTGCAGAGTTATCTGCCATTTACCAGATAAATGTTTTCGGTTTAAATATCCGAGATAAATCAGTACTGAAGTAAGCAATACTTTTACAATTACCAAGCGCGCATAGTTTGAGTCCCAAGCGCTCTGAAAGTTAAGTCTGGCCCAAGCATTTGCAGTGCCGCTAGCAACAACTGCAATGACCGACCAGAGTGCGAGTGCGCTAAAGCGGGGCAGAGCGATTGCACGGTCAGCATTGGAAAGTACTGTTATTGCAATCAATCCCCCAACCCAGAAAGTAAGGGCAACGACGTGCACAATTAAAGAACCGATGGCTAATGCGTGCGAGCCGCTTGAGGCAGAGTGACTGGCAAATATAGGAGCGATTACAGCGACGATAGATAAAAGCAAAAGAACGTTCGCTGCGGCCACGGTGCGTACACGTGAAACAACTGCACAGATAATTAGCGCCAGGCAGAGTTGCACAAACATATATTTTCCAAGATCAATCTGAGTTACAAATGAGCGCAGGGAAGTTAGATCGAGCGCACCATTTATTGAGGTTCCCAAAATATTCGCCAAAGTTGTCAAAATATTTAGGCTCTGCCCAAGCGACCAAACAAGTGCGGTTATTGCCGCGGAGTTGCGCAGAGCTTTAGCGGATTTAGATAAGTTGCCAGCGTTGTCGAGAAGCAAGAATCCCATTGCTAATAAGAAACCAACCGTTGCAAAACTGGCGGTAAGAGAAATGAACTTACCAACTGTGGTCAACGAAGTAATCAGCGGACCAGCAGAGTTTAGATCTGCTGCCAAAAAGGTCATCGCTCTTTAAAAATCTTTCGGGCATATAGCGCAAGCGAGATTAATACAATGAACGAAACTACTAGTAAGCCAATTACAAATAGGTTGGTTCCGAAATCACTGCCTTGCGCCTTTGCCGGCGTTGAAGGTACAACTTCCTGGGGAGTTGAAATTGAAGTCGTTGAGAAATTAAAAATAAAAGATCCTTCTAGCGGAACATCCATTTCAGAGATTATGTTGTAACTGACTTTATATGCGCCTGATTCGGTAATTGGCTTCATGCCAACGATGATGTCGTTACCGGCAACTGTCAGAGTCCCATCATCGACGCGACGTCCGGCTGGGTCAGTAACAGTTATTTCATTTCCCATATCCATGGGAGTGATCTCAACTGAAATCGTGACCGCACTTGGTGCTACTTTCAATGTTGCACCAGCAATTGGTGATGTTGCGACGAGAGAATTAGCCAAAGCGGGACCAGTCATGAAAACAGAAATGCCGATTGCGCCAATAAGTGCCGCAAGACGCTTCACTTTAAACCTACCTTCGCCGCCAGAATGGTCTCAATTCGCCTCTATAGTCTCACTTCCTTAGACTTATCCACTAGCCCCCAGGGATGTGATTTAGAAAAGGAGTGAGCGCACTTGCCTACGTATCAATACCAATGTTCGGCCTGTGAGCATGCCTTTGAAGCCTTTCAGAGTTTCTCTGATGAGCCGCTGACTGTTTGCCCTGAATGTAAGGGCGAAGTTCGCAAAGTTTATTCAGCCGTCGGTGTTGTCTTTAAAGGTTCCGGTTTTTACAAAACTGATTCGGTGGCAAAACCGGCAACGCCTGCAACTCCCACAAAATCTGATTAATTAATCGTCGTGATGAGGCGGCTTATCGCCTTTAATTTCATCTTCTCTTCGGCGCGCATCGCTTTGATCTTCGCGCGGATCGCGTTCGTCATCAGTAGTTGCTGGGAAAAGTTCACTCATAAAGTTCTACTTTCTAATCCCTAGGGCTAATTCCAAAGAATCAAGTGCTCGTTCAAAATCTTCTGTATCCAAATGTCCGCTGACAATCAGGCTGGTAGTGCCGTGTACGACCGACCAAGATAAGAGCTCGGCGCTGGCGCGCAATTTCTTATCCATTGATCCAGTTTCCACTAAGTCATCCAAGCAATGAATAAGTGTTTGATAAGCACGATTTTCTTCGCGTGCCTGCTCTACGGAAGATTCAATTAGGCAGAAATCACTGAACATAAGGTTAAAGAAATGTGGTTCTCGAATAGCCCATTCGAAATATGTTCTACCTAAAATTCTGAAGCGCTCTCTTGCGGCACGGGTGCTGGCACCTGCAACCTTGGCGAGTTCGCGCGCTTGATAATCTGCCAACTCTTCAAATAAGGAGAACCCAAGCGCTGACAACAACGAGTTGCGATCTGGAAAGTAATGGTAGGCAGCGCTTGGGCTAACACCAATCTCGTGGGCAATCTGGCGCAGCGAAAGACTTTCTAGCCCATTCTTTTTTACAAATTTACGTGCCGTTGTTATGAGAGCAACCTCAAGATCTCCGTGGTGATACTGATCACGAACCCTGGCGGTAGTCATGACCCTAGTATCT
>WLQO01000017.1 GCA_009698295.1 Actinomycetota bacterium
CTTTGCGATGCTCTTCTCGGGTGGCATCGCCGGACTCGGCGGCGCCGTTGAAACGCTAGGTATTACCTATCGCTTCGAACCTGCCTTTAACTTGGGGTTGGGATTCGATGGAATCACGATTGCCCTCCTTGGGCGCGTTCATCCAATCGGAATAATTCCTGGTGCAATATTGATCGGCGGCATGCGTGCAGGAGCTGCCAATATGCAATTTGATGCCGGTGTTGCCCCTGAACTTGTAGACCTTCTGCTCGCAATGATTCTATTTTTCGTAACCGCACCGCTTATCTCCAGGTTCTTTAAGAACTCTGCCAACCGCTCACTTACGGGAGGTTGGGGAAATTGATAACTCTAGTTAAGCGAAGAGGTTCTTACTACTTTCTTGCAGTCGCGCTCTCAACTCTATTCTTGTACTCGCAATCTGCAAATATAACTACCTCTGTCTTTTCTATCGCGGTTACCTTCGCTATGCCTCTCGCCTTGGCGGCGATGGTGGGAATCATGTGTGAGCGAACCGGAATTGTAAATATCGGCATTGAAGGCACTCTGCTCTTATCTTCTTTCGTCGCCTTCTACGTAGCCATCGCCTCGAAAAGTATCGTGATTGGTTTCTTTGTGGCAATGGCGACCGGGGTTGTGATGAGTTTACTTCTTGCGTTGATGAGCGTGACCTGGAAGATGGATCAAATCATTGCCGGAACTATTTTAAATATTTTAGCTACTGGATTAACTTCATTTTTCTATGTCCAAGGAAACATGCTTCCCGATATGTTTAAGCAGAAGCCGATTCCGGGGTTATCTAATGTTCCATTCTTTGGCGAAGTTTTATTCAAGCATGGCTTGTTAATGTATCTGGGCTTTGTTGTGATTATTACCCTGTACTACGCGCTATTTCACACACCTTGGGGGTTGCGCTCTCGCTCAGTTGGCGAACACCCATCGGCTGCAGATACGGCAGGAGTTTCTGTTGCGCGGATGCGTTACATCAACGTGGCAATTGCTGGTGCTATCGGTGGACTCTGCGGTTCTTACTTGGTTCTCGAACTTGTTGGTTCGTGGAACCGAGGATTTACCGCCGGAAAAGGTTTTACCGCACTCGCGCTAATGATCTTCGGTCGCTGGAATCCCATGGGCGCACTCGCTGCAGCCATGTTCTTCGGTCTTGCCCAGGCTGGTGCAAATCAATTAATGATTAACGGAACAGTAAATATCCCACCGCAATTTGTCGGGATCTTGCCTTATGTAATGACAATTATCGTCTTAGCAATTTCTGCAGGAAAGGTGCGACCACCTGCTGCAGAAGGACAACCATACGAGAAGGGACAATCGTGATGAGCGCACTTCTTGAAATTACGGGCGTCTCCAAGCAATATCCGGGAGTCCTGGCCAATGACAATATTTCTTTAACTGTAAATGCGGGAGAAGTTGTCGCACTTCTTGGTGAAAATGGAGCAGGCAAATCCACGCTACTGAAGGCGGTATTTGGTTTAGTTAAGCCAGATTCGGGCGAGATAAAGATTGGCGGAGAACCAATCACCTTTGGTGATACCGCTGGAGTTATTTCGCGCGGCGTCGGAATGGTTCACCAACACTTCCAGCTGGTGCCCGTCATGACCGTTGCTGAAAATATCATTCTTGGAGATGAACCACGCCGTGGATTATTTATAAACATGAAAGCAGCGCGCGCTGAAATAATCGCACTTTCCAAACGCTACGGCCTTGAAGTAGATCCAGATGCAGTTATTGAGGATCTTCCGGTCGGAATGCAACAACGTGTAGAAATTTTGAAAGCGCTCCGTAAAGATGTGAAATTATTAATTCTTGATGAGCCAACAGCGGTACTAACTCCCCAAGAAATTGATGAATTACTTGCAGTTGTGCGCAACCTAGCAAAATCCGGCGTTGGCGTTGTCTTGATTACCCACAAATTGCATGAAGTTATGGCTGTTGCCGATCGCGTCGTTGTACTGCGTGGTGGCAAGTTAATTGGCACTACTACTCCAAAAGAGAGTGATGAAGCAGGCTTAGCTCAGATGATGGTTGGTCGCTCGGTTGTATTGCAGGTAAATCGCACTGAAGCCAAACGTGGCGGCATAGTTCTAGAAGTAAAAGGACTTGAAGTACGCGATGATCGCAAAATCTTATCTGTTAAGGGCGTTGACCTTTCTCTGCATAAGGGCGAAATCTTGGGAGTTGCTGGTGTCGAAGGAAATGGACAGCGCGAATTCGTCGAAGCTATCTGTGGCATGCGCCATCGTGAAGCAGGCGAAGTATTAATCAATGGGGTCGCTACTAAAAATATGCATCCCCACGCCGTTCACGAAGCAGGAATTTCACATATCCCGGAAGATCGCGAGAAGCATGGGCTAGTTGCCAGTTACAGCATCGCGGATAATTTAATTCTTAACCAATTTGATCAGGAGCCTTTTGCTAAAGGTTGGATCCGCAATCTAGGTGAAATTTCCAAGAATGCAATCGCTACTATTGAAAAGTTCGATATCCGAACTCCTTCTGCCTTTAACACTGCAGGTTCGTTATCTGGTGGCAATAAGCAGAAAGTTGTCGTTGCTCGCGAACTCAGCGAAGAACTGCCAGTGCTGATTGCTGCTCAACCAACGCGCGGCGTTGATGTCGGTTCAATTGAATTTATCCATAACCAATTGATCTCGGCGCGCGATAAAGGCGCAGCGGTTCTGTTGGTATCGGCGGAATTGGATGAAATTCTCTCTCTATCCGATCGCATCGCCGTAATGTCAGGTGGAAAGATCGTTGCGATCGTCGATTCCAAAGGCGCTGATCGCAACTACATTGGCCGCCTCATGGCCGGCCTAGACAAGTAGGGTTATTAAATGAAGATCGGCATCATTGCAGGCACAGGTTTTTATCATTTACCGGCGCTGGCAGGTGCGACCCCACAAGCAGTCGATACAGTTTATGGAAAAGCTTTAATCACAACTGGTAAATGGCACGGCGTCGAAATCGTATTTCTGACGCGCCACGGCGTTGACCATAGCGTTCCACCGAGTGCGGTTAACTACCGCGCAAATATCACAGCGCTAAAGAGCTCAGGTGTGGATTTTGTGATTGCAGTAAATGTAGTTGGCGGCATAGATCCCAAGTTGCCAGCGGGTTCGCTGCAACTGCTCGATGATTTTATAGATTTCACACATGGTCGCGCCGACACTTTCTTTGATGGCATTCAACCAGGTGGAGTTCAGCACATTGATATGTCGCATGTCTACGATGCTGAAGTTAAGAACGCTATGTCGGAATCAGCCAAAGGCGCAGGAATTGATTTAAAAGTTGGCGGAATTTACGCCGGCTTTAATGGACCGCGCTTTGAAACGCCAGCAGAAATCCGCATGGCCGCCCTTGCTGGTGCAACTGTTGTGGGAATGACTGGCGTACCTGAAGTTTCGCTAGCAAAAGAGGCTGGGCTACGTTATGCCGCAATCGCACTTGTAGTAAATCCTGCTGCTGGCATCAGTGATACCCCAATAACAATGGAAGATATCAACGCTGCACTTAAGGCGGCCAGTGAAAAAGTAATAACAATTATTGATGGCGCTATCAAGGCCTTTGCTTGATGCTAGATTTACTTATAATGAACGCGCGTTACGCGGTCACATCAAATTCAAAAGATGAGATTCTCGAAAGCATTTCTATCGGAATCCAAGGCGGAAAGATTGCATATATCGGCACAGAAACTCCAGATGCTAAAGAGATTTACGATGCAACTAATAAGTTAATTTCACCTGGGCTTATCAATAGCCACACTCACTTAGGAATGTCATTACTTCGCGGATGGGCAGAAGGCGTAAATCTGCAAGGTTTTCTTGAGCGAGTTTGGGCGGCAGAAGGCGCGATCATGGATGAAGCAACTTGCGAACTCGGCACTGAACTTGGGGCGCTAGAAGCCTTGCTTTCGGGAACAACAACAACGATGGATATGTATTTAAATCCCGCTGCAACCCACCGTGGCGCAGTTCGTGTGGGTCTGCGACATATCGCAGGGCCCATATTCTTTGATTTCCCAGGTTTAGATGGTCTGCAATGGGAGCAACGTATTGAGCGCGCACACCAGTGGCCGGCAGAGCTCGCCAAGATTGGTGGTCCGTACATACCGACTTACTTCATGCCACATTCCACATATACAGATTCACCTGAAAATTTAACGCAAGTTGCAGCACTGGCTAAGGAACTTGGCGCGCGTATTCATTTACATGTCTCTGAAACCGAAGCTGAGAACGCTGATGTGCAATTGCGTTACGGAAAATCTCCTACTGAAGTCTGCCGCGACACCGGAATCTTGGATGTTCCAACTATCTTCGGACATGGCGTTCATTTATCAGATTCGGATATGGCAATTGCTGCAAGTAAAGGAACCTCAGTCGGACATTGCCCAGGAAGTAATTTAAAACTTGGTTCCGGTCTGGCGCGATTTAATGATCTTCGCAAAGCAGGCATTGCTGTCGGACTTGGCACCGATTCTTGTTCTTCATCTAATGACCTAGATATGTTCTCGGTAATGCGTATTGCAGCGCACGTTGTTGCACTGCGCCAATCCCCTGCAGATGTTGATCTCACTGCAATCGTGCGCGCTGCGACAATCGAGGCCGCCAAGGCGGTTGGTCTGGCAGAACGTATCGGCAGTATCGAAATCGGTAAGGAAGCAGATCTGATCGCACTTGATTTACATGCGGCTCATTTAACTCCAGTCCATGATGTAAATGCGCTGCTAGTTTTCGCGGCTGGTCGTGGCGATGTCACCGATGTTTGGGTAGCAGGAGATCAAGTCGTTGCAAAGCGCGTGAGCACCAAGATTGATTTAACTGATTTGATTAGCCGCGTAAATCTGCGGGTAAAGGCGTTGGAACCGCTCAAATGAGTTTTTCCGGCAAGAGCATATTGATTACCGGCGCATCCGGCTTAATCGGGCAGGCATATGTCTCCCGTTTTCTCGAACTCGGTGCAACGGTTTGTGCGCAAGTAAATACTGGTGAGCTTTCGGCTCGCCCAAACTTGCATGTGATTGCTACAGATTTATCGGTGGCAAAATCTGGTAATTCCCTTGTGCAAGAAGCGCTATCACGGACAGGAAAGCTAGATTTCGTAATCAATAACGCCGCAAACCAAGCAGTACTTGATCCCGCCAATGCAACACGCGCTGAAATTGAATACATGATGCGAATAAATGTGGATGCGCCAAAAGAGATCATCGATGAGTCATCTAAATCTGGCGTTAAAGTAGTTTTAAATATTTCCTCCGTTGAAGCGCTTAATCCACGTGCTGGCCATGAAATTTATGGCGCCAGCAAAGCAGCGCTAGATGTTTTGACGCGATCGGCATCGCGTGCACATGCGCCGATGCGTGTACTCGGACTTCGTTTAGGCTTGATTGGGCGTGCCGGGATTGATCAAGCCTGGCCAGAAGGCGTCGCTGCTTGGAAGGCGGCAACGCCGTTGGGAAGATATGCCAGCCCAGAAGAAGTTGTAGGCGTTACTGAATTCTTATTATCAGATGCTAATTCTTGGGCAACCGGTGCAACATATGACTTTGATGGTGGTCTCGGCGCACAACCTTGGTAATTCAGTAAGTTAACGTGGTGAAGTAAATAACAAAGTCATAGCTAAAAATAGAATTCCAACTGCAGAAAAAACAGTTAACCCACGTCTGACTTTGGGGCGGGCTAATACTGCAGATGCGCGCGCAACGAGTGAAATAACGAACGAGTACCAAGCCGATGCCGTGATCGCTTGAACTATCGAGAGTAGAAAGATTCCTAAGGCAAAATTAAAATCTGCAGGAACAAATGCTGGGATAAATGCTACGGCGAAGACTGCTGCCTTCACATTCGTCATATTGGTTAAGAAACCGAGGCGAAATGCTGGGCCCAACCCCGTCTTGGCTGCGCCATCGTAATCAAAGCGTCCATATTCTTTCCGCGCCTGCCACAAAGTTTGCAGACTTAAGAAAGTTAGATATGCAACACCGGTGTATTTAAGTACGTTGTATGCAGTGTGAGAGTGAGCAAAGATTTGCGAAAGGCCAATCGCCGATGCGCTCCCCCAAACAATTAGCGCACTGCTTGTGCCAAGTAAGGTCATATATGCGGTACGTGGACCGCCCATAATCGCTTGGCGCAGAATCATTGCAACGGTTTGCCCAGGAACTAGCGCCAATAGATAAGCGGTAGCCATAAATGCTGGAAGTACCTTTATAAAACTAACCAAAATAGATACACCAATCCTGCGTAGCCCCGAAGGGATTCGAACCCTCGTAGCTGACTTGAGAAGCCAGAGTCCTAGGCCGCTAGACGACGGGGCCCTAGTACATTTGTAAAACATTTACAGCTTGGGAACTGCGCTGGGGTACCAGGACTCGAACCTAGACTTACTGAACCAGAATCAGCAGGGCTGCCAATTACCCCATACCCCAATACAACAGGGGAAAGGATACCTCAATTTTTAAAAGAGATTTATAGGTCAATCGCCGCAGTAATTCGGGCCAAAGAGGTTTCTTTTCCGAGCAACTCCATAGATTCAAAGAGTGGTGGAGAAATTGTTGACCCAGTAGTTGCAATTCGAACTGCCCCAAAAGCGATACGTGGCTTTAGTCCGAGCTCTTCGATTAACGAAGCGCGTAACGCCGCTTCGATCGAATCGTGGTTCCAGGTTGTAAGCGGCGTTAATTCAGCCAGAGTGCGTATTAAAACATCTTTCGATGCAGGATCTGTGACCTTAGAAAGTGATGCTTCTTCAACCGTAAATTTCTCTACAAATAAGAAACGGAGCATCGCAGGTACTTCATCCAACTTTACGATTCGCTCTTGAATCAGCGGGAGCGCTTGCTTAACTAACGCGATTTCAGCGTCACTTCCGGTGATAACCCCTGCTTTAGTCAAAAACGGTAGCGACCATTTCAGGAATTCTTCAAGCGTTAGCGCACGTATTTTGTCGCCATTGATTGCTTCCAACTTCTTCATATCAAAGCGCGCAGGTGATGAGTGAACTTTATCTACGGTAAATAACTCGCAGAGTTCGGCCATGGTGACATTTTCGCGGTCATCACCAGGTGACCAACCGAGAAGTGCTAAGTAATTACAGATCGCCTCAGGTAAATAACCTTGTTCGCGATACCACGCGATTGAAACTTCACCGTTGCGCTTGGAAAGTTTGGCATTGTCCTGTCCCATCACAAATGGCAGGTGGGCAAAGACTGGGTAATCAGCAAGAGCAACGCCCATCGCTTGATATACCCGGATCTGTCGTGGTGTTGAAGAAAGCAAATCCTCTCCGCGCAAAACGTGAGTTACCTTCATCAAAATATCGTCAACAGCAACAGCCAAGGTGTACAGAGGTGAACCATCTGCGCGCACTAAGACAAAGTCAGGTACAAATTTGTGATCAAAAGTTACATCTCCGCGAATTTCATCGGTAAATGTGGTGCTGCCATCTGGCATACGCATGCGGACAACTGCTGCTCTGCCTTGTGACTTATAGGCTGCAATTTGATCTGCTGTTAGATCACGGCAATGTCCGTTGTAACCAGGTGCAACATTTGCTGCGCGCTGTGCCTCGCGAACTGCTTCCAACTCATCTGGTGAGCAGTAACAGTGATAGGCATCTTTCTGATCCAAAAACTTCTGCGCCCAATGTGCATAGATATCTAAACGTTGTGATTGCAGATAAGGACCATTGTCGCCACCGACTTCCGGACCTTCATCCCAGTTGAGGCCGAGCCATTTCAAGGTATCAATCGCAGCTTGGATGTATTCATCGGTTACACGAGTTGTGTCGGTATCTTCAATACGGAATAAGAATGTGCCACCGGTGTGACGTGCGTATGCCCAATCAAATAAAGCAGTGCGGATATTTCCAACGTGCAGATCTCCAGTTGGAGATGGCGCAAAACGTACCTTTACTTTTTTCTCACTCACGGCTTTGCACTCACCTTATTTGTTAGTTCACCAAGACCCTCGATGCCGACAACGACATTGCCGCGCGCGATTAGCGGACCAATCCCTGCAGGAGTTCCGGTAATGATTACATCGCCAGGCAACAGAGTCATAACCTGTGAGACAAAGACGACGATATCTGTGACTTTAAAGATCATCTGATCCAAAGTGGCATCCTGACGAATCTCATCATTTACTTTAGAGAAGATGCGCTGTGTACCCGGTACGAAATCAGTTTCAATCCAAGGTCCAAGCGGACAGAAAGTGTCAAAGCCCTTAGCGCGCGCCCATTGTCCATCGCTCTTCTGTAGCTCGCGGCAAGTCACATCATTTGCCAAGGTGTAGCCAAAGATAACTTCGTTAACGCGTTCTTTGGGAACATCTTTACAGACGCGGCCGATCACAACTGCAAGTTCTGCTTCGTAATCAATTGTTGGGGCCATCGCCGGCCAAACAATTGTGTCTCCTGGGCCAATCACTGATGTATTTGGCTTTAAAAAGATAATTGGTTCTTTAGGTACATCTGAACCCATCTCTTTTGCATGATCAGCGTAGTTCTTACCTACTGCAACGATCTTGCTCCGCGGAATCACTGGGGCTAATAAACGAACCTTGGAGAGTTCTACCTTTGCCGCAGTCTTTGTCACGCCGTGATAAATCGGATCTCCCGAAATTACGGTAATTGAATTATCGTCCTCTAAAACCCCAAAGAGCGGGTCAGCGCCAAGACCTGATTCAGGACCTGGAGTGAATCGAACGATACGCATTGGGCTATCTTACGCCCTTGTTACGCTGCCGTTTGCATCGATATGAAAGATCGTAGCCTGCGGAGAATTATCGGTAATTACTGCAGTCTTTGCACTTTTTTCACCAGCAATGACTACGCCTTCGATTCCGGCAATTTGTGATGCGGCCGCAACTGTAAAAACAGCTTCGATTGCATCTAGCGTAAGTTTTGGCGCTGCAATATTTATCGCAACATATGTGCGCCCAGTTGTATCGCGTAAAGCAGCGGCTTGCTTAGCGCCTGTGCGCGCCAAAGTTGAAGTAGCCAAAGTCGCTAACTTTTGATCTTCGGGATTTGAAAAGGTATTACTCATGATCTTCTAACGTCTCATCCTTTAACCGTTCAATAATTACGCTGCTGATCTTACGACGACGTCCAAGAGGTCGCTCGGATGTAATCGACCAACCTAAGAGAGAAATCGTGCTTCCTGCAATAGGTACGCGACCAAGTTTCTGGGCCATTAATCCACCGATCGTGTCAACATCTTCAGAATCAGCTTTATCGAAATCAATCTTTAACTCATCGGCTAGATCTTCAATATGTAAAGTCGCCTTTGCGCGAGCCTTATCCTCGTTGATCCAAATAAAAGCTTCTACTCCATCATCGAATTCATCGGCAATTTCGCCCACAATTTCTTCGATAATATCTTCGATAGTAATAATTCCAGCAGTTCCGCCATATTCGTCAACCACGATCGCCAAGTGAATCTGATCGCGTTGCATCTCTTTTAAAAGTTCAGCGGCGATCTTAATTTCTGGCACAAAAACTGCTGGGCGCATATGTTGCTCAACTTTTTCAGTGGTTTCAGATTCGTGATGATCAAGGGCGCGTCGAGCCAAATCCTTGACATATGCGATACCAATAATATTGTCGAGGTTTTCACCGACAACTGGAATTCGAGAATAGCCAGAGCGCAGCGCTAAGGAAAGTGCTTGGCGCAGAGACTTGTCGCGTTCTACCCAAACCATATCCGTGCGGTGCACCATCAACTCGCGAACCAAAGTATCTCCTAGTTCAAAAACCGAGTGGATCATCTCGTGTTCATCGGATTCCACGAGCCCGCGCTCATGGGCTTGATCTACTAAGTCACGCAGTTCTGCTTCGTTGGTAAATGGACCAGTGCGAAATCCCTTACCTGGTGTAATCGCATTACCGATTGCGATCAACAAGTTAGTAACTGGCCCCAAGATAAATGCCAAGAAGTAGGCAACTGATATTCCAGCGCGCGCCCATTTATGTGGTTGTTGGCGACCCAACGTGCGAGGCCCAACGCCGATTACGACATAAGAAAGGACAACCATGATCACAACTGTTAGCGCCATTGCTTGCGCTGATGAGTATTGGCGCAAGAGCGCAACTGCAAGAAGTGCGGCGGCGGTAAATTCGCAGATTTTGCGCACCAATAGCAATACATTTAAATAACGTGAAGGTTGCTGCGAATATTTCTTAAGCAAATGCCCGCCGCGCTTGGTCTCTAACTCCTCAATAAGAATTCGAGAGATTGATGTAAGCGCTGATTCGGATGCAGCCAGAAAACCAGCAAAGGCGATTAGGGCGATGATCGCGGTGATATTAAAGGCGTTCATGCACTCTCCTGGTATTTCTCAACTAAATCTTCTTGTAAAGCAAACATAACTTTCTCTTCATCCGCGGTGGCATGGTCATAACCCAAGATGTGGAGCAGGCCATGCGCTGCCAAGATAAAGATCTCATGATCAATTGAATGGCCAGCCGATACTGCTTGCTGAGCAGCAACTACTGGTGCAATAACGATATCTCCCAAAGTTACCGCTTCATTTTCTGCCGCTGGCATATCCATTGGGAAAGAAAGTACATCGGTAGGACCGCCTTCATCCATCCATTTAATGTGAAGCTCAGTCATCTCTTCAATATCGACGAAAACCAAGTTAACTTCACATTCCGGGTTTAATTTCAATTCCACAAGAGAGTTTTGCAGCAAATCACGAACGCTCTCGGTGGGCACGAGTTCGCCAGACTTATTGGTGATTTCTATTGTCATATGATTTTATGAGTTACGGATATTACGAGGAGCAGATTTTGCCTCGTCATACTTTTCATACGCTTTTACGATATCGCCGATCAATCGGTGGCGAACCACATCTTCAGCGGTTAGTTCTAAGAAAGCGATATCGTCGATATCTTTCAAGATATTAGTGATGATGCGAAGGCCTGAGTGAGCGCCATTAGGGAGATCTACCTGAGTGATATCTCCGGTCACGACCATCTTTGAGCCAAATCCCAAACGAGTTAAGAACATCTTCATCTGTTCCGGAGTCGTGTTCTGCGCTTCATCCAAGATGATAAATGCATCATTTAAGGTGCGACCGCGCATATAGGCAAGGGGCGCAACTTCAATAACACCGGTTTGCATCAAACGCGGAATCGAATCAACATCAATCATGTCGTGCAGCGCATCAAAGAGCGGACGCAGGTAAGGATCAATCTTCTCGCTTAACGTACCCGGCAAGAACCCAAGATGTTCGCCAGCTTCGACCGCTGGACGAGTCAAGATAATGCGATTTACTTTCTTGGCCTGCAAAGCTGCGACGGCCTTAGCCATCGCTAAATATGTCTTTCCTGTACCAGCTGGGCCAATACCAAAAGTGATCGTGTTATCTTCAATTGCATCTACATAACGTTTTTGATTAGCCGTCTTAGGGCGAATCGTGCGACCGCGGTTAGAGACGATATTTAAAGAAAGAACTTCTGCAGGACTTTCTGCGGGTTCTTCTCCCAACATTGCGATGCTGCGCGTGACTGCATCAACGGTCAGCGCTTGCCCAGAACGGATAACAACAACCATTTCAGCAAATAACTTTTCTAGCGCTAGGCAATCGATATGTGGCCCGCGCAGAGTTATCTCATTACTGCGCACAGTGATATTTACACTTGGGAAAGCTGCTTCAATAACTCTTAAGTTGGCATCGCCGGCGCCGATTAGTGCGACCATCGAAATTGCAGGCGGGATAGTGATCAGAGTTCGCTCCATATAGTCAGAGATACTACTTTTAACCGGGTGGCCAAGCGAGCCCACGACCGCCTAAGAGATGTAAATGAGCGTGGAAGACGCTTTGGCCAGCATCGGCACCGGTATTAAAGACGGTGCGATAACCACTTAGCCCGCGATCGGATGCAATTTGATCGGCGGCGGTAAAGAGCGCGGCGGTGATTGTCGCTGACATCTTTGCAAGAGCAGCAGCGTTTTCAGTATGGACTGTGGGGATAATCAAAACATGGGTTGGAGCTTGCGGATTTAAATCATTAAAGGCGACAACATTCTCGTTACGAAAGACAATATCTGCAGGAATCACACCATCGATAATTTTGCAGAAGATGCAATCTGGATCTAGCGCCATAAGTTGACTATACCTTTACCAGATTTTCAGTGCAGCGTTTACGCCAGAAAGCGCTGCCATTCCTGCATGGGCCGAACGAAATATAGGTCGTCCCATAAGCGCAACTTGCGCACCGGCAGAAGTGAAAAGCGCTAATTCTTCGTCAGTGATTCCACCTTCTGGTCCAATGATGATTAGAACTTTTTTAACTCCTGGCTTAATAACTTCCGTTAGCTTTTGAGCAGCACTTTCGTGGAAGACGATCGCTAAATCGTAATTAACAATTTCAGCCACGATCTTCTTGGCATCTAAAACTCCCATTACAAAAGGGATGCGATTGCGTCGTGTCTGTTTGCTCGCCTCGCGCGCAGTTGTGGCTAACTTTGGCATCAGATCAGGGGTTGCCTTACCAATCGAGCGCGCAGCAGACCACAATAAAATTACATCCGCACCGCCTGCGGTGTTTAGCTCGATCGATTCTTTGATTCGATCGCCTTTAGTCAGCGCTTGAGCAACTGTGAATTCGACAGGAAGCGCTTCTTCGAAACCAGATGATGAGACTTTGACTGTCATAGATTTCTTAGCAATTGCAATTACTTCCACAATTGACCAAGCGCCTTGCCCATTTGATAAAGCCAGACCATCACCGATTTGAGTTCGTAATACGCGAATGGCATGTCCGGCATCATCGCCAGCAAATTCGTATGTGCTCCCAACCGTTGTCGGAAGATCGCTAACGAAGAAAAGGCTCAGCATTAGCGTCCGAAGGCATCTCTAAATTTGCTAAAGAAACCTTGTTCATGGCCTTTAATCTTTACATCGCCGGGCTTTTCACCGCGCGATGACGCAAATTTACGGAGCAACTCTTCTTGCTCGCGGTTTAACTTATGTGGCGTCTGAACTTCAACGTGAACAATCAAATCTCCACGGGTGGCTGCACGTAAGCGAGTCATACCTTTACCGCGAACCGCAACTGTGGCACCACTTTGTGTGCCGGGGCGTACTTCAACTTCTATCGGACCATCTAAAGATTCCACCATTACCTTGGTACCTAAAGTTGCTGCTGCAAAAGATACTTCGATGGCAACGTGCAAGTTGTGGCCATCGCGAATTAAAAATGGGTGTTCGGCTTCAACGATTTCAACGTATAAATCACCGGCTGGGCCTCCACCCGCGCCAACTTCACCGCGTCCTGCAAGCTGAATCCGATTTCCGGTTTCAACTCCCGGCGGGATTTTTACTGAAATATTTTGACGCGCACGCACACGTCCATCTCCGGCACATTCGCGACATGGATTCTGAATTACGCTGCCATATCCCTGACAAGATCCGCAGGGACGAGATGTCATAACTTGTCCTAAGAATGAACGCTGTACCTGCTGTGTTTCGCCACGACCTTTACATACCTGGCACATTGCAGGTGCAGATGAATCTGCAGAACCTTGACCATTGCACTTAGTACATGTAACCGCGTTCTCAACCGATATATCGCGTTCCGTGCCGAAACAAGCTTCATTTAAATCAACTTCAACACGAATTAACGCATCTTGTCCCTGGCGCATACGAGGACGCGGTCCGCGATTTTGTCCGCCACCAAAAAATGCATCCATGATGTCGCTAAAGCCACCACCACCGAATCCCCCACCAAAGCCCCCACCAAAGCCAGAACCACCCATGTCATATGACTGTCGTTTCTGAGGATCGCTTAATACTTCATAAGCAGCAGTTACCTCTTTAAATTTATCTTGCACTGCAGGATCAGGATTTACATCCGGATGAAGTTCTCGCGCAATCTTGCGATATGCCTTCTTGATTTCATCGGCGCTTGCC
>WLQO01000018.1 GCA_009698295.1 Actinomycetota bacterium
AGTAACTCTGTTCCGGATTGATCGGGATGTAGATCCGAGCAACCGCACGGGTTTACGAATGGTTGTGAGCCGAGGGGAATCAATCCCTGCTCCCAATCACTTCCAAGGAAATACCGCAACGGTTATCACTGAACCTGATGCCGCTGCGTTAGTGAATGGAATAGTCACTGGCGGATATCCGCACCATCTAGTCATCTCGTGGATAGATGTGCGACCAGGTATTCGTCAAATGGCAAAGATGTTAGGGATACCCCTCACAGAATGGTAAGAACCTCAAATAAACCCCCAATGGATAAAGGACTATCAATGATGAAAACTCAAGGAGATAAATCCTTCAGTGCGCGTCGTGTTGGTGCAGTAGCAGCGGTTGCTTTCGCAATAGTTGCAACAATGTTGCCATCGGCTTTCGCTGCTGGAGAAGTATTAGGAAAGGCTTGCAAACTCGCAGGAGTTTCAACAGGCACGCTTTCCACATCACTAACCTGTAAGGCAGATTCAAAAGGAAAGCTAACTTGGCAGAAGGTTCGCCTTGGCCAGAGCTTCGGAACACCAATCGCTGAAATCACACCACCAAAGGGAAGCATCGAATTCTGGCACTATCGCCCAGAAGATAAGGCTTACTTTACAAAGATCATTTCAGATTACGAAGCAAAGTATCCTGGAACCAAAATTGTCCAGGTAGTCAAGACAACAACTGATTACAACGCAACAGCACGTGTGCAGATTCTTGCAAACAATGAAGCTGCGCTATTTGCATCAGCACGCGGTTCAATCTTTAACGACTTCGTAAAGAGTGGCCTAACTGCAGACCTAACCAATGAGCGCTTTGTTAAGCGCAACTTGGTTGCCAAAGGAATATCTGCTGGTGTTATCGGCGGTAAAGTCCTCGGCGTTCCATATCACTACCTCTTCAACAACCCGGTTTATAACACTGAACTATGGGCAAAAGAGAAGTGGACAATTCCTACCAATCTAACTGGTTGGGTCTCATGGTGTAAGGACGCTAAAGCTAAGGGTTATGTACCTCTAGCTTGGCCAGGTGCAACTCGTGGACAAGCAGCGCAGATTTCAAACTCTGCACTGATGAACTCAGCTGCTAGCTACGATGCACTTTCTGACAACTTGGCAGATTTGAACTCAGGAAAGATTGATCTAACTTCTACCTGGTTCAAGGGTGTAGCAGATATCTACGTCAAGCTTCGCAACGCAGGTTGCTTCCCAGAGAATCCAACAGGTGTTACTGAAGCTGCTGCATACAACCTATTTGCAACAGGTAAATCACCAATTCTTCCAATCGGTACATTTGCTATGGGATCTATCAAGGCTCTGAACCCAGCGCTAACCGGAAAGATGCAGTTGATGAGCATGGTTCTAACTGACGGCAAAGTTGTCGCAGAAGGAATCATGAACAACACCTTCAACCTCAGCGTTAACGCTAAATCAACTCCAGGTGACCAGAGAATTGCTAAGTCATTCTTGTCTTACCTTGCAACTGGCGCAGTTGGAGCGTATTACGCAAATTCAACTACTCAGCACGTAAATGTGTTGGATGTTGACTACTCAGCTAACGTTGATTTGCTAAACACATCTTCGTTCCAAGCTAAGAACACAATGCTTGCTCCTCGTTTCTTGCTTCTGAACACATCTGTTTCAGATCTGACACAGGATGCACTCATTCAAATCGTCGGTGGCAAGAGCCCAGACGATGTTCTGCCTGACTTCTCTAAGCAGATCAAGCAGAAACTAGCGGGCTGATTAAAACCACAGTAGCAACCGGAACCGCTCCCACCATTGGTGGGAGCGGTTCTCGGGCTACCCGAAAAAAGCGCAAGAAAGATGCACTTGTTTACTACATTATGGGTTCGCCTGCGCTGGTGCTCTTCTTAGCTTTTTATCTGTACCCCGCCTTGCAAAACTTACAATTTGCAACTCGCCGCTGGGATGGAATCTCCGAGCCAGAAAATGTAGGTTTTAGAAACTTCACCAATTTGCTTACCAATGATGATCTTTTCTACAAGACTCTTGGCAATAATATTGAATTCACTTTCTTAGTCGTTATATTTCAAACGGCCTTAGCTCTGTTATTTGCGGTATATCTTGTCAAAAATACGAAAACTACTATTGCACTTCGCACTCTGTACTTCTTTCCAACGATTCTCTCATCAGTCTCGGTCGGAATGATCTGGCTCTTTTTATACGATCCTAATTTTGGAGCGCTCAATCTTTTCTTCAAAAGTGTAGGTTTGCCTTCATTTGCGCTCAATTGGCTCGGCAGTGAGACCAGCGCGCTCTATGCAATTGCTTTCACACAAGTTTGGTTCCACACCGGACAGATGATGGTTGTCTATATCGCTGGCTTGCAACAAATCCCGAAAGAGTTGTACGAGGCTGCAGAAGTCGATGGCGCTTCTCGCTGGAAGCAATTTACAAAGATCACCTGGCCAATGGCCATGCCTACAACCTTGGTTGTGATGGCTTATACGACTGTTCAATCTTTCCGCGCCTTCGACTTGATCATGGTTATGACTAACTCCACCGCAGGGCCGAATAATGCGACAAGCATTTTTAGTACCTTAGTTTTCTTTACCTTATTTAACGAATTACGCCTTGGTTATGCGGCAGCGCAAACAATATTTATGGTCTTGACCCTGGTCCTGATTACTTGGCTGCAACGTCGCGCCTTCGGCAAGAGATACGAGAAATGAGGCTAAGTCATGATCTTTAAGACCACTCGAATTTTCGCGCTCCTAACATTTGCTGCCTTAATCTTGGTTCCTTCTTTAATCGTGGTCTTAGGATCATTTAAAACTGATGCCGAGGTTTACAACAAACCACTTTCGTTGCCTGAGCACTGGAATTTTGATAATTACCGCAGGCTGCTTAGCGAAAGTGATCTTGATATTAGCTTCCGCAATAGCGTATTTGTGACAGTTGCTTCAGTGGTTCTGACTTTGATGCTTGCAAGTATGGCCTCATTTGCAATCGCCCGAATGGTTACTATCTCTGGAAAAGTATTAGCAACTTTATTTGCCTTCGGTCTTGCAATACCAGCTCAGATTAATTTAGTTCCTGTTTACTATATTTTTAGAGATCTAGGGCTTACGAACTCATTCCTTGGTTTGATAATTATAAATATCACGACAACTTTGCCGATTTCCATTTTTATATTAACTGCTTTTTTCCGTGAGATTTCTAAGGATATGTATGAGGCATCAGAAGTAGATGGTGCTTCGCCTTTAAGAATTTATCGTTCTATCGCGCTACCTTTATCTCGCCCTGCTATGGGAGCAACTGCAATCTTCTTATTTGTTATCAACTGGAATGATCTTTTGTGGCCATTGCTTCTTATCCAAGAATCTGGCAAGAAAACTCTTCCACTAGCGATGTTGGCTTATCGTGGTGAATATTTCGTCAGCTTTTCTATGTTATTTACCGCTGTGATGGTAGCGTCACTACCAATGGTCATCATGTACCTATTAATGCAACGCTCATTTATTGCTGGCTTAACCGCCGGAGCGGTGAAAGGTTGAAAAATGAGCGCAGTTACACAAGTCGCACCTCAACGTGCAGCAAGAATCGCAACTCAGCTAGTCGAACTTATTGAGATTCAAAAACTTAGACCAAATGATCGTCTTCCTTCTGAGCGCGCACTCGCAGAACTTTTAGCGGTCAGCCGTCCTTCGCTTCGCGAAGCGCTCCATATTTTGCAAGCCCAAGGATATGTTCAAATAAAGCATGGCCAGGGAACTTTTGTTCAAGAGCCAATAGTCGCTCAGGAACTTCGCGCATCCATGATGGCGACTACACATGGGTTAAATGAACTCTTTGATGCCCGTGAAGTATTAGAAGTACCGGCTGGAAGATGGGCTGCTAAGAAAGCGACCAAAGAAGATATTCGACTATTGCGCGCTACTTTGAATCAAATTGAAACCGTGACTTCAATTACCCCAATTGATTATGACCAGCTTCAGATTCTTGATGCCAAATTCCATTTAACTATCGTAGGTATCGCAGGAAATAGATTTATCAATCAGACCCTGAATGTATTGCAAGATGTGATGAAGATGTCGATGGAGACTACTTTACGTCTGCCGGGAAGATCGGATGTCTCAAAATTTGAGCACAATTTGATACTAGATGCCATAGAAGCTGGAGATGGTGAATTAGTTTCAAAGCTAACGCTGCAACATATTTCAGGCGCACGCGCAGTTGCTTTAGCCGATGCAAAAGAAAAGAATGATCGTTGAGTAGTATCGAAGTTCTTTGTCTTGGCATAATTACAATTGACACGATCGCTCTGGTAGATCAATATCCCGGGGAAGATGAACGGGTTCTGGCCAAAGAAATTATCCGCGCAGGAGGAGGACCTGCCGCTGTTGCCGCAGTAACGCTAAGCCGGCTAGGAATATCAACAGCAATTGCAGGAACTATCGGTGACGACGCAGACGGCGCAGAAGTTTTAAAGATTTTTGCTCGCGAAGGCGTCGATACTTCAGGAATTTCCGTGGGCACAAGTGCAACTTCCGGAAGCGTAATAGTTGCATCGTTGGCCAATAATTCACGGGCGATAAACACGCGCCAGCCAATGCAGCAAGTTCCACTAAATTCTGCAGCCAAGAAAATGATCAGTGAAGCAAAATGGCTTCATGTAGACCATGTTGGAATTAAGCAATTACAGGCTGAAAAGATTATGCGTGGAGCTGGTCCAAAAATATCTTTTGATGCTGGATATAACGTGGCTGACTTTGATGCTTCACAAGTAGATCTCTTTGTTCCAACTGATAAGCAAATGGAGCTGCGTTTTCCGGGTGTATCGCTAGGTACAGCAGTCGAGCGTGATGCTATTGCGGCAAAGAACATAACTGTTGCAACACAAGGATCCGCCGGAAGTACTGGGTATTCCAGCGATTCAGGGCTAGTACATGCAGACGGTTTTAAAGTCGATGTAGTCAGCACTCTTGGCGCTGGCGATGTCTTTCATGGTGCGCTCTTAGCCCAAGTAATTCAAGGCCACAACTTGGCAGATTCACTTAAGCGCGCAAATGCAGTCGCAGCGCTTTCTTGCCGTGGCTTAGATGGTCAATCAGCGATTCCTAATACATCCGAGTTAAATTCATTTCTAAAGGAGAGATCATGAGAGCACCACTGACGAAATTGGCACGACCATCTGGCGCTCTTGCAATGGTGGCAGTAGACCAACGAGAAGCTCTTCGTGGAATGTTTGCTCCTCACCAAAGTGCGCCCGTTACTGATTCACAACTGACACAATTTAAAGTTGATGTGGCGCGGGAATTGTCACCATATGCATCTGCCTTGCTTGTGGATCAAGAATTTGGAATTGATGCGATCATTGATCAAAAGGCGTTAAAGGGAAATTGTGGATTGATCGCTGCTGCCGATTTATTGGTAGGGCCTCCAGGTGGAGCTGCGACTGATACTGCAGTAGATCCAGACGTTGACCCAATCAGAATGCGTGACATCAATAGCGTTGGACTTAAATTTCTTGTTCTTTGGAGAAATGATGAATCGCCTGATGTCCGTGCAAAGTTAGTTGCCGAATTTAATAAGTTATGTCAGGTATCTGGACTTCCATCCATCATTGAAATTATCGTGAAGCCGCCGACTGATTCATCACGCTCTTTTGACCGCGAAGAGGAGCTAATTATTGCTGCTCGTGAAGCCGCAACTTGGAAACCAGATTTATATAAAGCAGAGGTGCCATTCCACGGCGAAGGCGATCAATCATTAATTACTAGAAATGCTGAGCGAATCTCTGAGGCGATTGGTTCTCCTTGGGTTGTTTTATCAAATGGTGTAAAGCAGCCATTTTTTAACGATGCGGTGAAAGCATGTGCAATCGGGGGAGCAAGTGGATTCCTTGCCGGCAGAGCGGTTTGGGCCGATATTGTCGGTGCCCCTGATATTCCAAAGGCTTTACGCGAAGTATCTATCCCTCGCTTAGAAAAATTGGCGGAAACTGTTGATAAATATGCCAAGCCTTGGGGTAGTTGGTAACTAACTCCAGAGTTCTTTTATTTCAACAACGCGGGCTTCGTTGATGCTCTTGTGAGCGGCAAGCCCGGTGACAACGCTAGTTACACCATCCAACAAAGTTACTTCTGCTGGAGTTGAATTAAGAATTGCATCACGGAACTTCACGTGTTCAATGTATGAGGCTCCATAGTGATGTCCCATGTACTTAACATCGTAATTGTGGACAATTTTTACTTCGCTTCCACGAGCTCGGCTGGCACCTTGCGCCCAATTTGAAAGATCGCCGATCGAGTCACGACGCGAAGCTTTTACCGTTTGGGAAGGCAAGAATGATTCTATTTTCCCCGCATCACCAACAATTGTCAGAATTTCTTTATCAAATGATCCTTCGCCAAACATACAAAGGTCGAGCATGCCGCGCGCGCCACTGGCATATTCCAGAATCACATATGCGTTATCGAGCATATTCGCTTGCTGGCCATCATATTTTTCATCAAGGTGATTAACGCTCTGACCGCCCGATGCAAAGACTCGGATTGGCTGTTCTCCCAAAACTAAATCCATCAAATTGAAATAGTGGCAACATTTTTCGACCAGAGTGCCACCAGTGCGTTCGGTGAATCGATTCCAGTTATCAATCTTCGGATAAAAAGGTTCTCGGTGTTCTCGTATAGATATTTGATGAATCTTGCCGGCGCCACCTTCTTTAGCTCTTGCAATTGCTTCGGTGACCGGCGGCATAAATCGATATTCCAAACCCATCCAGGTCATTGCACTTCGCTTGGCATCCCAATCAAGTATCGATTTCAAATCTGAAATAGTTGTGGCTAGCGGCTTTTCAACAAAAACTGCCAAGTCAGTGGCAAGTGCATCTTTTAAGACTGCAGCGTGTGTGTCATTTGGGGTAGCGATGATTACGGCATCGATTAACCCTGAATCTAAAAGGTCGCGATGATCGCTAAAGGCCTTTGCCCCCGGCGCCATTTCAAGGGCCGCCGCAATTGATGGGCTGTGAGGGTCGCTAATCGCCGTGACAGTTGCGCCACCCATCACCTTGATATTGGAAATATGCTCGCGCCCCATGCTTCCAACGCCGATAACGCCGTATCGAAGCTCGCTCTTCATAGCCACAGGTTAGACCACTTAGGAAAATTTCGGCAGAGGGCTAGACGAAACACGCTCATCTATCCTAGACTCCTGCAAGAGGTCAGACCACTACCCCCGATTATGCGAGAGAGGAACGTCAGATATGGCAATTACCCCACCGCAGTATCTGCTTCATCATGATGGCGATAACGTCGCCGTTGCGATGATGGATATGCAGCCAGGAACTCTTCACGGCCGGTCCGTGAAAGAAGGAACAGAGAGCACCGCGGTTTTAAATCACGCGATTCCGCTCGGCCACAAATTTGCCCTAACAGATATTGCAAGCGGCGAAGCGATCATTAAATACGGAATCAAGGTTGGACTTGCTTCAGCTGCGATCAAAAAAGGCGATTACATTCACACACACAATATGAGGAGTTATCGATGGGAAGCAAGCCGCGCTTAATGGGATACCGCCGCGAAAACGGCGCTATGGGTATCCGCAATCACGTCATTATTTTGCCCCTTGATGACCTATCAAATGCTGCTGCAGAAGCGGTTGCAAAAGTCATTCCGGGAACTCTCGCACTTCCACATGCTTTCGGACGTCTGCAATTTGGTGAAGATCTAGAACTGACTTTCAATACTTTGATTGGTACTGGAGTTAATGCAAACGTTGCCGCCGTAGTCGTAATTGGTATTGAACCAAAATGGACACAGCGAGTTGCCGATGGAATTGCGAAAACAGGTAAGCCTGTAGCCGCATTTTCAATTGAAGGAAAAGGCGATCTACAAGTTATTCAAGAAGCTAGCCGCGTAGCCGCGATGTTCTTGCAAGATGCATCAGGGCTAGTCCGCGAAGAAGCCGAAATGGGCGACATGATTATGTCGATCAAATGCGGTGAATCAGATACAACTTCCGGACTTGGTTCATGCCCAACAACTTCGCAAGCAGTTGACCGTTGGGTCGCTGCCGGCGGCACAGTCTTCTTCGGTGAAACTTCTGAGCTAACTGGTGGCGAACACTTAATCGCTGATCGTTGTATCGATGAAGCTTGCCGCAACTTGTTCCAGTTGACATATGACAATTACATAAAGGTAATTGAATCAACTGGTGCCAATCTTTTGGGATCACAACCAACACAAGGAAATATTGCTGGTGGATTGACGACTATTGAAGAAAAGGCGCTTGGAAATATTGCTAAGACTGGTTCAGTTCCAGTTGTCGGCGTATTAAAGCCAGCCGAGGCGCCAGACCCAAAGAAGAAAGGTCTTTACTTCATGGACTCTTCTTCTGCTGCTGCGGAGTGCGTAACACTCATGGCAGCTGGCGGAGCGGTAATTCACCTATTCCCAACAGGGCAAGGAAATGTAATTGGTAATCCAATCATTCCTGTCTTGAAGTTGACTGCAAATATCAAGACTGCAAACTCAATGACAGAGCACATCGACTTAGATGTTTCTGGTCTATTGCGTTATGAATACGACTTAACCAAAGCTGGTGACATGATGATGGATGTCATCAACCAAACCGTTAATGGACGCCTCTGCAAGGCAGAAGTTATGGGCCATCGTGAATTTACCTTCACAAAGTTGTATATCTCCGCGTAATGATTCTCATCTCTGAAGATGTATGGGGAACTCCCTTCCAAAAACTGGAGGGGAGTTTTCCCATTGTCAGAAGCGATGACTTGTGGAAAAACCCGGAAGAGCTAAAGAAAGTAATAAAGGATGCAACCGCTTTAGTGGTTCGCAACAGAACAAAGGTCACTGCTGAGATTATTGCGGCAGCGCCAAAATTAAAGGTAATTGCCCGCGCGGGTGTAGGACTAGATAACATCGATATAAAGGCTGCAGATGCCGCTGGTGTCGTTGTAGTCGCAGGCCTTGGTGCAAATGCTGTGAGCGTTGGCGAACTGACCCTTGGATTAGCTCTCTCGCTTTTAAGAAATATTCCAAACCACGATCAAGCAACACGTGAAGGAAATTGGCAACGCACTCCAGGTCGCGAATTATCGGGATTGACTTGGGGGCTATTGGGTTGTGGCGCAACTGGCGTAGCAACTGCAAAACTTCTTCAAGGATTTGGATGCAAATTAATTGGTTACGACCCTTTTGCTAAAAATTTGCAGGGAATCGAGCTGACCACTTTTGAAAGTGTTTTGAAAGAAAGTGATGTAGTCAGTATCCATATGCCTTCCACCCCAGAAACTAATGGCTCTATAAATGCTGCGACCCTTAAATTGATGAAACCTGATGCGATCTTAATAAATGTTGGCAGGGGCGAAGTAATTAATGAGTCTGATTTAATAACAGCGTTGAAAGCCAAAGTAATTGCCGGAGCAGCGCTAGATGTACGAGCGCAAGAACCGCCAGTAAAGGCTGAGATGGAAACCATCCCAAATTTGATATTAACCCCACATGTCGCCGGCATAACCAACGAAAGTCAACTGCGCATAAATGAAATTCTTACATCTAACATTGCTAAAGTTTTAAAGAATGAATCTGCAACCCATGCAGTCGGCGCGCTGAAAGTAAGTAGCAACTAATGGCGCAACTCACCGTTGGATCGGCGATCGCAAAGGCAAGAGATTTACTGATCGCTTCAGGTGTTCCGGCTCAAGAAGCTGAAACAACAGCGCGCTGCATTGTGGCAAGCGATCGATGGGGCATCGGTAGCCATGGGTTAATGCGTCTTCCTTTTTATCTTGCACGTTTACAAGCTGGCGGGATCAAGGCGAGTGCAAAGTTAAAGGTAGTAACCGATTTACCAAGCCTTGTCATCTTTGATGGCGATGATGGACTTGGACATTGGCAACTTCAGAAAGGTGCAGAAGTTGCTGCAGAACGTGCTCAGAAAAATGGAATTGCTGCGGTCGGTATTGGTCGTTCTAATCATTGTGGTGCTTTAGGAATTTATGTTTGGCCGATGATTAATAAAGGTTTGGTGGGAATCGCATTCAGTACTGGGCCAGCGGTTATGCCACCGTGGGGCGGAAATTCTACACTTCTTTCAACTTCGCCAATCGCTGCAGGTATTCCAACAGATCCTCCAACCGTTATTGATCTGGCAACGAGTGCAGTTGCAAGAGGAAAAATTCAAGCCAAAGCACAAGCCGGTGCTGAACTTGAACCAGGGTGGGCATTTACTAAAGATGGTGCACCGACTACTGATGCCAAAGAAGCACTTGCCGGAATGCTTGCGCCACTCGGTGGAGTAAAGGGATATGCAATTGCAGTTCTTGTGGAGTCGCTGACCGGAATGTTAATTGGTCCAACGCTGGCTAAGAATATTCCAGATATGTTTGCCGCTGATCAAGATAGAAAATCGCAAGAGATCTCACATTTCATTATTGCGATAGATGCTGCAAAACTCTCTGTTGATGGCGAAAATTCAAGAACTACAGATTTTGCCGAATATGTTGCAGGTGCAGGTGGCCGTCTACCTGGATCAAACCGAGTAAATCCAGAGAGTTTAAATGGCGATGACGAAATCACAATCACCGATCAAGTGGCTGATCAGTTGGCGCAATGGTCAAGTAAGTTAGGAATATAAATGGTTAAAACTTTGCCAGGACTGGGTCTAATCGCAGCAATCGTGGCCATAGCTTTTCAGATTCATAATTTTCAACCAGCGATCAGTCCCTTAGCGCTCTGCGTAGCATTTGGATTTGCGGTAGCAAACTTTGCAAGCTGGCCAACTTTTGCAACTTCTGGTACCGCCTTGGCGAGCAAGAAATTAATGCGCATTGGGGTAGCTCTGCTCGGTGCACAAGTTAGCGTTCTCTCGCTAAAGGCAATTGGAGTAAAAGGAGTAATCACTGTAATTCTGGTTGTTACATTCACAATCTTTGGAATATTAGCTCTATCCAAGGCTTTCAAAATGAGTGGTGAACTTGGATTACTTATTGGCGTTGGATTTGGAGTTTGTGGAGCAACTGCTGTTGCCGCAATTCGTCCTCAAACTCGAGCCACCGAAGAAGAGACTTCTTATGCGATCGCGCTAATTTCGCTCTGCGGAACGCTATCTATTTTTGTACTTCCACTTATCGGACATACCCTCGGATTATCCGATCAAACATTTGGTTCTTGGGCTGGTGCAGCTGTACATGATGTCGGGCAGGTGATTGCCACCGCCTCGGTTTGGAGTGATGACGCAGTTAAAGCGGCAGTAGTAATAAAACTCTCTCGAGTATGTTTACTGGCCCCGATTGTTTTAATACTTTCGTTACGTCACCGTCGTTATCTAACTTCTGTCTCAGTTAAAAGTGATGAGAAAGTTGCGATTAGTAACCAGAAAAATAGCAAAGTACCGCTGATTCCATTCTTCGTTCTTGGTTTTATCGCAGTTGCGACTGTTCAAAATCTATTTTCGATACCAACAGAACTCCACGATGCAGTTGTCTTGATTAGCAAATTGCTCTTGGGCGCAGGATTGGTCGCACTTGGTTCGAGCGTTCGCTGGAAATCAATCCGGGCAATTGGACCGCGTCCAATGATTATGGGGTTGATTGCTTGGGTGATTGTTGCTGGTGTGGCGCTAGCAGCTGTTCAGATAACTGGGCTTTAACGCTTTTTACACTTAAATACTTAGATGCAAGCGCAAGAGGCTTGCAAGTAGACAGTGCCTGACTCTTTTAATAGCCTTTGCAAGTATTGCTAACTCCACGAAAGGGAGACAACGTGCAAAAAAAGAAGTCACTTATATTTGCAGTATCACTTGCTCTTGCATTTGGTTTAACCGCATGTTCAAAATCAGAGTCAACTGATGTTGCATCTGCCTCTTGTGATAAGGCTGATCTTGCAACAGTTACTGCTGGAAAGTTAACAATCGCAACTGGCGAACCTGCTTACTATCCATGGATTATCGACGATAAGCCAGAAACCGGTGAAGGTTTTGAAGGCGCAGTTGCATACGCCGTTGCCAAGCAACTCGGTTACACAAATGATGAAGTCGTCTGGGTTCGCACTACTTTTGATGGCGCCGTAACACCAGGAGAAAAGAACTTTGACTTTAACTTGCAGCAATTCTCAATCACAGAAGAGCGCAAGGCTGCAGTTGATTTCTCATCACCTTATTACACAGCACCACAAGCGATCGTTTCTTACAAGGGCAGCAAGATCGCCGGTAAGACTTCTATTGCAGAGCTAAAGGGCGCAAAGCTTGGTGCTGCAGTTGGCACAACTTCACTTGATGCAGTTGAAAATCAGATCGGTGTAAAGCCTCAGGTATTTAATGACAACGCAGCGGCTGTAACTGCGCTTAAGAATGGTCAGATCGATGGCCTGGTAGTAGATCTACCAACCGCTTTCTACCTTTCAGGTGTTGAAGTAAAAGATGGCTTAATTGTTGGACAACTTCCATCAACCGGTGCTGGTGATCAATTTGGTCTCTTGCTTGCAAAGGGCAGCAAGGTCACAAGTTGTGTATCTGGCGCAGTAGATGCAATAACTGCTGATGGCACGCTGGCTGCGATTACTGATAAGTGGCTTGCCACTGATGCTGGCGCACCAGTTCTAAAGCCATAAGCGCATTGCTGTAAAAGTTAGATAAAGGCGGTAGTTTGGCGGCCATGTCAGAGCGAAATCCCTCTGCTTGGTCGCCAAGCTCACGCGAATTAGAACGTCGCGAGCTTCGTCGCAAATTAAGTCGTAAGCAAGCCTTGGTTGCCGCGGTTTCTTCAATTTTTGTTTTGGGAACGCTGACAATTATTTTGATTACATCCCCAGGCTGGGAAGTTGTAAAAGCCACATTCTTCGATATTCAATATGGAAAAGAAGTATTTCCAACAGTCATAAAAGGGCTCTGGATAAATCTTCAACTAACTTTCTTAGGCGGAATCGCTATTGGGGTTATCGCTATGGGACTTGCGCTGATGCGAACCACCAAGTCACCAGCGCTCACTCCATTCAGGTTCTTAGCAACCGCATATGTGGATATATTCCGAGGTGCACCACTTATCTTGATTATCTTGCTGGTCGGCTTCGGAGTTCCGGCCCTGCGCCTTCAAGGCATATCTAGCAATGTAATTGTTCTCGGCACGATTGCCGTAGTTCTTACTTATTCTGCATACGTCGCCGAAGTTATTCGTTCAGGAATTCTCTCAATTCACCCCAGCCAGAGAGCGGCTGCAAGATCGCTCGGATTAACATCTGGGCAGACCATGCGCTTTGTGGTTTTGCCACAAGCGCTTCGTCGCGTCGTGCCGCCGCTGCTGAATGACTTTGTATCTCTGCTAAAGGACACAGGTTTAGTTTCAATTCTTGGAGTAACAGATGCGGTTCGCGCTGCGCAAATCAATGCCAGCCGCACCTTTAATTACACGCCTTATGTTGTCGCTGCAATTCTCTTCCTGCTGATCACAATTCCAATGACGCGCTACACCGATCGCGCGATTCGGCAACGCACACAGGCGCAGAACTCGGAAGGAGCGATTTAATGGCGAACGTTCTTGAGTTACAAAACGTCCGAAAAGCTTTTGGCGCTGAAGTTGTCTTAAACAACCTCTCATTACAAGTTCCCGAGCACACTGCTACCGTTTTAATTGGAGCATCTGGATCTGGAAAATCAACGCTGCTGCGATGTATAAATTTGTTAGAAACTATTGATGATGGACAGATTCTTTTAGATGGCCAAGAAATTACCGACCCGGCAATTAAAGTTGATGATGTGCGTCGTAAATTAGGCATGGTCTTTCAATCCTTCAATCTCTTTCCCCATAAAACCGTCCTTGAGAACATCACGCTTGCACCAGTGAAAGTTCAAAAGAAAA
>WLQO01000019.1 GCA_009698295.1 Actinomycetota bacterium
GCTTCATCACGGAACTTTCCTTCAGCTTCTAACTGACAGAAGATTCCGGTGGTGCCCAAGGTCACGCGGTGGATCAATACATATTCCGCGGGCAAATTAAGTTGGAATCCAATTTTTGCAGTTGGATTACGTGGATCGCCGACGCGGGCGCTCTGATCTCGTAGCCATTCGCGGGAGTATTTAAAGGTCTCGGTGCGAAGTGGCTCAACAAGTGGAACTAAGAAATCTAGAACCATTGCAGGATCTACATCTACATCAGGCAGAATAAATCCATCTTTCTTAAATCCGTCATATAACGCTTGCGCATCATCATCGAGTGCGTGCTTAAGCAGATTCTTAAATGGTTCAGGGAAACCATTGGGCAGGCGATTACACGCACCGAAATCGAGAACACCGATACGGCCATCGGCAAGTAAGCGGAAATTACCGGGATGCGGATCTGCATGTAATAAACCGGCGCGTTCTGGACAAGTGAAATGGAAACGTGCCAAACGCATGCCGGCGTTGTTGCGTTGCTCTTGGGTGCCTTCGGCAATTATTTTGGAGAGCGGTATTCCTTCTAACCATTCTGAAACCAAGACTTTATCGGAGGACATAACAACTTTTGGAATCGCAACATCTGGATCATTCTCGTATGCACGCCAGCAGGCTTCTTGCGCTTCGGCTTCATACTTGTAATCGACTTCTTCAATAATCCGCGCCCGCAGTTCTTCAAGTAAAGGTTTCATATCAAGACCTGGCATAACTAACTGGAAGATCTTGGCAAAGCGTTGGATCTGATTTAAATCTGAAACAAGCGCTTCGGCCGCTCCTGGGTATTGAATCTTTACTGCGACTGGTCGGCCATCTTTCCAAATACCTTTATGAACCTGCCCAATTGATGCTGATGCAGTTGGCTTATCTTCAAAAGATGTGAAGTTATCGCGCCAATCTTCCCCAAGTTCTTTTGCAAGAACTTTATGAACCACGCGAGTTGGCAGCGGTGGTGCTGACTCTTGCAACTTAGTTAAAGTTTCGCGATAAGGCTTGGCGATATTTTCTGGAAGCGCTGCTTCAAAGACAGAGAGCGCTTGACCGAATTTCATCGCTCCGCCCTTTAACTCTCCCAGAACTTTAAAGAGTTGCTCTGCAGTCTTCTCTTGAATATCTGCAACGACTAGTGATGATGATTGGCCAACTAGTTGTCTGCCCAGGCCCAAAACTCCGCGACCGGCGAGACCAACCGGAATCGAGACCATCTTCGCTGAACGAACAGCGGTCGAGCTCGGAATCTCCGTCTCGGTGATCTCTTTTTTCTTGATTTCCCTCTTGGCCATGGCGCCTATTGTTCAGAGAATTTTGCAGTTGCGCTAATTGAAAATCTAGCGCCAGCCACATCCACACAACGGGTGGCGGCCCACTGCTATGTGTTTTGTGTTACAGAGATCCAACAAGTCGATTGCTACCGCAGATGAAGAGAGAGAGCAGGAACCGGTATCTATTAATTTAACGAGTTCAGCGGCGATCAAACCCGCTAAATAGCTAGCGCCCGCAATCGGCATTTCTTCTCTATCTTTTCCGCCTTCTAGCAAAGTCGCACCGCTTTGATCAGCGATAGTAAGTTGGCAGCAACGGCTACAGGGAGTGATTCCTGGTTTAACAATTGGCGAAATGGTTAAGTATCCGCCGCTAATTTCACTAATTAGCAAATGTTCTTGGCCAGATGCCATCCAAAGCCCAAGTATCTCTGGATCGATCTCGCCAAAGTGGATCTTAATTATTTTCTCAGCAAAGTTATTGGGCAGCTCTTCGGCCGATTCCACCTTTACTGCTGGAAATAGCGCTAAGGATTTTGATTTATTGGCACTTGTCGTCGTAAAAACTTGTCCAATATCGGTTGAACTTATATATCCGCCGATCAGATCTAACTCCGAGATTTGTTCATTTCCCCGGCGAAACGATGGTGAAAATTGTGTATATGTGACTCCGCTGGTAAGTAATGCAGCATATAAATGTTGAACCGCACGTGAGTAACCAGAAATTTCTAGATGAGCGCTTTGGCGAGCGCTTACTTTAGAAACTCCCGAATCTAAAACTCCAGGCAACCACCGAGTTACAGTTAATTCTGGAGATATACGTTTCCTAATTTGTGCAAACGATGCATCTTTAATATGTTCGCTGGCTTTATTAGCGCGCTCTGAGATTTGAATCGCGCTCGAATGGGTTTCAAAGAATTCGCAATCGTGCAGTTGATCTACTAAATCAGATACCTGATCTGTGGCGAGTGAAAATGTCGCGGCAATTTCTGCGGCATTTGCACCTCGCTTGAGGGCGCCGAAAATCGCTGGAGCACTTGCACCGTAAATCGCGATGCGCTTGCGTAAGGTGCCGATAAAAAACTCATCGGGACGCGGCCCCGAATATAGGCTGATGCCAGATTTAAGAACGAGCTTTCTTGTCGTTGTAGTCATCTGCGAAGGATTGGTGATTATGCGATCGCACTGCTGCGAGGCCTGTGTATTGGCCGCAAGCGCGGGTGAAAAGTTTGACTAAGGGTTTAAAAATAAATTCACCCCGTGCTCGCCAACGAATGACGAACTACGGGGTGAATCCTTAAAGTCTTTAAGACTTGTTAGTGAAGTTACTGAGCCTTGCCAAGAATTCTGTTGACCTTGGTGCCACAGACTGGGCAGATGCCCTGTGCCATGCGACGACCAGAGTCTGAGATCTTCACAGTGCCTTCGAAGTCACGCTTCTCTTTGCACTTAACGCAGTAAGCGTCACCCTTGTATGTCTCTGCTGTCATAATTGCCTCCAATCGCCGAATGGGCTCTGAGCGCCCACGCGTACAAGCATGACGATACCCCCCGCCACGCTCAAATACGCTTAACTAACCCCTGTTTGTGCGTAGTTTTTTTAGCTCAACTGGCTCAGCCAGGGCGCGTTCGGCCGCCTCATACCCATCTAGATAGGCGCTGGCTAATTCTGCCCCTTCAAATCGGGCGAGAACCTCGGTGAACTCGGCTCCATGGTCAAAGTGCTCTAAATGGATCGCCTCATGGAAGAGGACGTAATCCAAGGCGTAATCAGGTGCGAGTTTTAGCCGATCTGAAATCCGGATCGTGCGATCGACGCTAGTGCACGAACCCCAGCGCTCGCGCATTGGTCGCCAATTTATTGAGGCCGGCCGCGCCGTGATCTCAGGGGCTAGGGATGCCAGTAATTCGCCCGTGCGCTGCAGCAGGGACTCCTCACTGGGTATCCGTGAAGATTCTTGGCTACGAATCTTTGCGATCATCTCAGGGACGATCGCGTGCTCATCTGCCTTACTCATCCGCGCCGGAATCGAGACGATGATCCGTCCACCTTGGCGGTAGGCAGAGATATTTCGTTTGCGCCGCGGCGAACGGATCACGATTATCTCACCCTCTGAAATACCAGGCAGGGTTAGATCACCTTCATCTGATTGATCTAGCGCCATAGATGAAAAGTACTCTCCAGAATCGCAAATTAGATTTATATCGATAAAATCTAAAGTACGTGTTGAGAGATTTAGCAGCAATTACTTTTAATTACATTACAAATTACAGGTGTGTCAAATCTCTATTTATTTGATTCTGGGCAGATTTGGACATAAGTTTCGCTTACGAAGTCCTCGGATAACTGTTTGATCTATCTGCAAGGGGAAGGCAGATAAATCAAAATAGCGGCCGGGGACTTCGCTTTTCTTTTCTCAGGTACTTCAGAGAAATCTAGATCAAACCAGAGAGATCATCTGGAATCGAAGTGCTCGCTAAAAACTTCTCTGGGTCCAGCAAATCCTCAGCCGTTGGCAACAACCCACTCCACACCTGATCGCGTTCTGCAACTGATTTAACTTCGCGAATCTTCTTCCAGAAGGCGCTCGCTTCACGAGTTAACTTTGGTGAGACCTGTAAACCAAGCATCGAAGAAAATAGTTGTTGTGCAGGAGCTGCGGCAGCGCGACGTCGTCGTAACGTTTCCCTTAGTTGCTCAATTGCAGGAAGTCGATCACCGGCAGCAAGAGCGGTTACTTCATCAGTCCAACCATCGATAAGCGCTAAAACTGTTTCAAGTTTTGCAAGTGCAATTTTCTGGGCAGGTGATTCCTCAGGTGTGAAGATTCCATTATCTAAAGCAAAGCTCATATTTTCTTCGGCGCTGGCTTGCATATTTTCGAAAGCGGTTTGTGCTTGGCGTTGAATCGCATCGATATCTATATGAATACCTTTTCCATAATCAACGATCGCGCTTTGAATATATGAAACCAGCCATGGGTTATTTGCAAAGAGGCGTGCAACAGCGCCTTCACGAAGTGCGTGATAGATAAATACTTCTGATTTAGCAATTTCTAACTCATCTGCCCAGTTTTCAATATTTTCGGGGATTAAAACTGGGTGAGCGGGATCTAAGAGCGAAAGACCCACATCATGTGCGCCGGTTACTGATGTGGCAAGGGTGCCGATTGATTGGCCCAGCTGCGTTGCAATCATCGTTCCGATAAAAGAACGGAGCATCATGGAGATCATCTCGATTGGTGGCTGGCCTTCGGTACTTTCGCCAGCCTGCGCGTTCATCGCCTGATCAAGTAAGTTCGTGATCGCACTGGATAGCCCGGCCGCCAAAGGCTCGATGGTCTTATGCCAACCAGAAATTGTTTGATCAACCCAATCTAAGCGGGTTGCAGAACTCGGTGCGCTGCTGGTGGCGGGGAAAGAGAGAGCTTCATCTAGCCAAATCTCAGAAATTTCAAAGGCGCTATTTACAACCGCTAACTCTTTTGTGGCGATTGGTTTTAAACCTTGCACAGTCACAAATTTCTTAGCGGTATCGCGAGCGGTGTTAATTGAGAGAACTTCTTCTCTGCCTTTTTCGTTACCACCTTGGCCAGCGTTTGCTACTTGTGAAAAAATCGTGGTGAAAGGATTTACAAAACCAGCTGGATTAATTCCAAGTTGCTCAAATTGCGCTCTCATCTGCTCTTGCATCTGGCGCATCATCTTTTCAAAATCAGGGCGGTTATTTTCCGGATCGTTTGAATCGTCTGGATCGTTTGGGATAAAACCAAAGCCCGCCATAACGTGACCCCAATCTCTAAATCTTATTTAAAGCAGTTAATCGTATAAACACCACCGATGAGAGATTTCTTCCCACAAGAGATAGGCTATCTAACATGTCCAACGCATTTATGGCTCTGATCTGGTGGGTTATCCCGCTGGCGGGGCTACTAGGCGCACTTGGCTATGTTGTCTGGGTAACGCAATTTAAATCGAAATTCGAATCTGAAACTACGCGCTCGGTCAGTCAATTTCAGCGCTTTCAAGAATCTTTCCGAGATGCAGAGATCACAATCGCAAGCGAGGATGAGATAAACCCTGGCGAAGCCAAAGCGAGCGATGCACCATAACCGGCTCCCACGCTTAGCCACTGCAACCCTCACCTTATTTTTCGGATTAGCCCTTTTCGCTCCACTGCCATTTGTTGTCCTGACACCAGGCAATGCGCAGGATGTACTTTCCAAGGTAATCACCCCAGCAAAAACTACGAGCACGCCATTGAAGTTCTATAAAGCAGATGGCCACATTTATTTATTATCAATATTAATTACCAACCCCGATGCCTATGTCACCGGGGCAGAGTTGATCTATTCATGGGCGCGTAGCGACTACTCAGTTATGCCACGCTCACTTTTCTATCGCGATGGAGTTAGCGCCACGAAGGAGAAGGCGATCGCCAAAACTGAAATGGTCGATTCGCAGCTAAGCGCCAAAGTTGCCGCCATCAAGTATTTACAGATCAATGCCAAGCCAAGTGATATTTCAATCTCGCTAGCGAAGACGGGTGGTCCCAGCGGCGGATTGGCATTTGCTTTAGGAATTGTTGAACTTCTCACCCCCGAGAATATTTTGCGCGGTCGCAGCGTTGCATCGACAGGAACAATTGATAGCGATGGAAATGTGGGTGGGATCGGTGGAGTTGCTGAAAAGATTTTGGCTGCGCACAAGGCAGGTGCGGATTTGATTCTGGTTCCCAAAAGTAATTGCAAAGATCTTGCACCTGGCGTTGCAAATATTCCCAAAGGTATAAAAATAGTCGCGGTTGGCACTTTAAAAGAGGCTATAACTGCGCTCAATTCGGCAGCCCCGCACAGTTGCGCTAACTTAGGAGCATGATGAAAAAACCAAGTCCGCTAGCCCTAACCTTCATAATTTTGGCGGTTCTCGCTGGAGCGCTCGTTGCCCTCAGTGGTTACTACGTAGATTGGCTCTGGTTTAAATCAGTCGGCTTCACCAGTGTTTGGTCAACAGTTCTAACGACCAAGATCACGCTCTTCTTAGTAGCTGGCTTAGTCACATCTCTAATAATTTCACTAAATATTTATTTGGCTTATCGCCGCCGCCCATTTGATGTTTCAATGGCGATGGAAGCGGACAACCTTGAGCGCTATCGCGCGACAATTGATCCGATCCGCAAATTAGTCTTTGCCGGAATTTCAGTAGTCCTCTTCTATTTTGGTGGAACCACGGGAGTGCAACTCTGGAGCTCTTGGCTGCAATTTAAGAACGCCACAGATTTCGGAGTTAAAGATCCACAGTTCGGAATGGATATCTCATTCTTTGCATTCCGTCTGCCATTTTTGCAAACACTTATTGGTTGGGCCATCTCAACTTTAATTTTGGCAACGCTAGCCAGCGTCGCAGTTCATTATGTATATGGCGGTATCCGCCCGCAGCTTCGCACTGATCGCATATCCGTCGCAGCTCGTGTTCAGATTTCAATTCTTCTCGGATTAATCGTTTTGATAAAGGCAATTGCTTACTGGTTTGATCGTTATGCCCTCGCGCTAAAAGAGAGCAGGCTAATTACGGGTCTCACATATACCGATGTGAATGCAACTTTGCCGGCGAAATCAATTCTGGCTGCGATCGCAGTTATCTGCTCGCTTCTCTTCTTTGCAAATATTGTCCGTAAATCTTTGATCTTGCCGGCAGCAGGAACAGCGCTGATGGTTGGAGCATCTGTACTAATTGCAGGTGTTTATCCAGGTGTAGTTCAGCAATTCCAAGTAAAGCCATCTGAATCTTCTAAGGAAGCCCCTTATATTCAGCGCAATATTGATTCAACTCGCGCCGCATATGGCCTTACTGATGTTGAGATCAAGGATTATCAAGCCACGCTTTCTACAAATTCTGGCCAACTCGCAACTGATGCTGCAACGATTGCAAATATTCGATTGATGGATCCAAACGTTCTATCTGCGACATTCCGTCAGTTGCAACAAATTAAGCCTTACTACACCTTCCCGGAATCACTAGATATCGATCGTTACACAGTTAATGGCGTACAACGCGATGCTGTTGTTGCAGTTCGTGAGCTAAATATTGAAGGTAACCCAAGCCGTAACTGGATCAACGATCACTTGGTCTACACACATGGCTTTGGTTTTGTTTCTGCATTTGGAAATTCAGTTGATGCCGATGGCAAGCCAACCTTCTTAGTTGGAGATCTTCCACCAACAAAGGGACTTGGAAAGTTTGAACCACGAGTTTACTTCGGTGAGAATGTTCCAGATTATTCAATTATCGGTGGACCTAAGACTGATACCCCAGTTGAATTCGATTATCCAGATGATGCTTCATCTAATGGTCAGAAGAACTACACCTACACAGGTAAAGGTGGAGTACCAATGGGTGGCTTACTTAATAAGTTGCTCTTTGCTATTCAATATCAAGAACAACGTATCGTTTTATCAAGTTTGATCAATTCAGAATCCAAGATTCTCTACAACCGTTCGCCACGTGAGCGCGTCGCTAAAGTTGCTCCATGGCTAACTCTTGATGGAGATCCATATCCAGCGATCGTTGATGGAAAGATCCAATGGATTATCGATGGCTTCACTACAAGTGCTGGTTATCCATATTCGCAGACAACTTCGTTAGGCACAGCGACTACTGATGCGCTAACAACTAACTCAACTTCAATCACTGCGCAGACCAATAAGAACATCAACTACATCCGAAACTCAGTTAAAGCCACTGTCGATGCCTATGACGGCACAGTCGTTCTCTACCAATGGGATGAGAAAGACCCAGTATTAAAGACTTGGATGAAGGCATTCCCAAATACTGTGACCCCAAAGAGCAAGATGTCAGCACAGTTGCTTGAGCACATCCGCTACCCAGAAGATCTCTTCCGCGTACAACGTGATGTGCTTAGTTCTTATCACGTACAAACCGCTGCAGCTTTCTACGGCGGACAAGATTTCTGGCGCGTACCTCGCGATCCTTCTACATTCGGTGCCAATGCTGGAGCGCAGCCTCCGTATTACATGACTTTAGAAATGCCAGGAACTGATAAACCAACCTTCGCTTTAACAACTCCATTTGTTCCACGCGGTGGCCGTGAAAACCTTTCTGCCTTTGCAGTTGTTGATTCCAACAATGGACCGAATTACGGAAAAATTTCAGTATTACAACTTCCACGAAGCACAAACGTCGCCGGTCCTTCGCAAGTTGCTTCAAACTTTGAAGCTAAACCAGAAGTCGCTAACTCGCTCTCACTTCTTCGCCAAGGCGGATCAGATGTAGTTCTCGGCAACTTGTTGACGCTTCCTGTTGGTGGCGGATTGCTTTATGTGCAACCGGTATATGTAAAAGCGACTGCAAACTCAGCTGCATATCCACTTTTACAGAAAGTACTCGTTTCATTCGGTGATGTAATCGGATACGACAGTTCGCTCAAAGGCGCGCTTGATCAAGTATTCGGCGGAAACTCCGGAACCTCTTCTTCCGGTACACCAGTAACATCGAATACCAATAATGCATCTGCAGATCTAAAGTCTGCGCTACAAAATGCAAAGCAAGCGATTGCTGATGGAAATGCGGCACTTGCTAAGGGAGATTTTGCAGCATATGGACGCGCACAAGATCGCTTAAAGGCGGCACTTGCCGCTGCTATTGCTGCCGAAGGACGCAAGTAATTTCATTCGCTAAATAGGCGGATTTGGCTATTACTTGCACAACCTTTAGACTGACACTTCCGACGCGGGGTGGAGCAGCTCGGTAGCTCGCTGGGCTCATAACCCAGAGGTCGTAGGTTCAAATCCTGCCCCCGCTACCAATCAGAACAGCACATAGATCTCAAGGGATCCGTGTGCTTTTCTATTTGATACGTAGCGAGTTTGTAACCACAAATAACGAGCTAACTGCCATCGCTCCCGCGGCATACATCGGTGTTAATAAACCGGCTGCAGCAATCGGTATCCCGATCACGTTATAGGCAAAGGCCCAAATAAGATTAGATTTTATCGTCCGCAGAGTGCGCTTAGAAAGTGTCAACGCATCAACAACGCTCATTAACTCGGGGCGCATCAAAGTTATATCAGCGCTAGAAATTGCGGTATCTGTGCCGGTACCCATCGCCATACTTAAATCTGCGGCGGCAAGGGCTGCAGCATCATTGATGCCATCGCCAATCATTAAGACGGTGTGACCAGATTCTTTTAGCGCATTCACACGCGCCAATTTCTCATCAGGTAAAGCTCGCGCAATTACATGCTCGCCCTTAATTCCAACTAAACGCGCAATCGCACCAGCGCTTTCATCGTTATCGCCGGTTACCAACCATGGAGTAATACCATTATCAACGAGAGCTGAAATTGTTGCGGCAGCATCTGGCTTAACTTGATCACCGATAGCGAAAACGGCGATCGCAACGCCATCCCATGCAAGTACTGCAACGGAGTAACCAAATTCTTCGCCTCGTTTAATTGCTTCGGCGATTGCTGGATCAAAAGTTGTCGCGCTGTGAGCGATAGCTTTAGGTGTTCCGATTAGAACAACTGGTGAAATTGAACCAAGCAGAACTCGTCCAGCAACGCCTGCACCAGGAGTTTGCGTGAACTCGACAACTTCATGGTGAGTTGCTCCACTTGCTAAAGCGTGTGATGAAATCGCTTGCCCAACAGGGTGATCGTTAGCCAATTCAAGAGATAGCGCAGATGACAAGATCGACTTCTCGTTTAATAGCCCCGAATAGGTTGCACCCAATACTTTATGTGCACTTATTGGAATCGTGGCATCGTGAACTTTCATTACTCCCGTTGTGAGTGTTCCGGTCTTATCGAGAACAACGACATCTACTTTTCGTGCGAGTTCTAATACACGAGGCTGTCTCAAGACAATTCCCCGAGATGCACCACGTCCAGATGCGACTAAGAGAGCAACTGGTGTGGCTAAACCAAGTGCACACGGGCAGGCGATTACAAGAACGGTAATTGCAATCTGAATTGATTGTGCAATTGAGTGTCCGGCTCCATCGTTTCCGATGTAATACCAAGCGAAGAAGGTGCCAACTGCGAGCAATGTAACTGTTGGCACAAAGATGGCTGCAATCTTGTCAGCAACTCTTTGAATTGGGGCTTTCTCACCTTGGGCTTGCACCACCATTGCAGTTATGCGCGCTAGTTCAGTATCGCTACCTACCCGCGTTGCTCTGACAATTATTCGTCCATTGTTATTAAGTGATGCGCCAATTACGCGCGAACCAGGCGAGACCTCAATCGGAATAGATTCTCCAGTTAGCATTGAATTATTCACAGAAGAAGTTCCTGAAATAACTAAGCCATCTGTAGCAACTCGTGCGCCTGGTTTAACGATAAAGTCATCACCGATTGCAAGTTCTGTGATTGGAATTATCACTTCCAACCCATTGCGCAGAACGGTAACTTCCTTGGCACCGAGAGTGAGCAAGGTTGATAAAGCGCTACTCGCACGATGCTTTGCCCGTGATTCCAGGTGGCGCCCGAGAATTACAAATAAGAGAACCCCTGCGGCAACTTCGGTATAAACATCACCAGTTCCGGTTGCATTGGCATAGATAGACCATCCAAAAGCGCTGAGCGAACCGAGTGAGATCAACGAATCCATAGTTGGATGGAAGAAGTTGCGAAGTGCTGCGCGATGTATCGGCAGTGCAACAATTAAAATTAGCGGCGCAGTCAGGCCAATTGCCAGCCACGCAGTTGGTGAATATAGCGGCGGCAGAATATTTAGCGAGCTTAATGTGCTCAAAATCTGGATATCTAATTCGGCGTGCCATTGTTCAATCATAGAAATTGCGATTGCTGGAATCGCAAAGAGAATTGCAAAGAAAAGGGCAACCCCAGACTTTTTACTGTGCAGCGCAGGAGTTGCTCCATCTGCAATCAAAATGGCGCTATATCCCACGCTCTTAATTTTCTTAACTATCTCGCTACTTTTAATTTCAAGTGGAGCCAAGATATGAACGGTTTCAGTGGCAAAATTTACGCTAGCGCTTACGCCATCTATCTCGTTTAAAGTTTTTTCAATTGTGTTAACACAAGAAGAACAGGTCATTCCCGTGACTGAAAAGGTGCGCGGTTCAATGGCCATTTAATTTATCTACAATCTTTTGATGAATCACAGAGTTAGTAGATAACCCACTGCCACCTAAGCAGCCATCAACGCCTGCGACATTGGTAAATCTGCCACCTGCTTCGCGCACAATTATGTCGAGCGCTGCCATATCCCAAATTGCTAGCGTTGGTTCGGCGGCAACATCTACGGCACCTTCGGCAACTAACATATGTGACCAGAAGTCGCCGATTCCACGAGTGCGCCATGCATCGGCTAAAAGTTCTTGGAATGGAGCAAGGCGCTCACCCCAACCTATGAAATCAGAGTATGAGATAGAAGAATCTTTTATTTCAGAGACTTGCGAAACAGAAATTCTCTCGGGAGCTGCCTTATTTACCGAAACGAATGCGCCATTGCCTTCGCTGGCATGCCAACGACGAAATAGCGCGGGTGCGCTTACGACGCCTACGACTACGACTTCAGAGCCATCGCTCTGTTTTTCGATCAAGCCAATCAAAGTTGCCCAAGTTGGTACTCCACGCAAAAAATTCTTTGTGCCATCGATTGGATCTATTACCCAATATCTATCTGCGCCACCAGTATCACTTCCAAATTCTTCACCAACAATTCCATCATCAGGGCGATGGCTCTTAAGTAATGCGCGGATCGCTTCTTCAGATGCTTTATCAGCATCTGTAACTGGTGTGTTATCTGGCTTAGTTGAAACAATTAAATCTATAGATTGATAGCGCGCTAAAGTAACTGAATCCGCGGCATCAGCCAGGCGCATTGCTAGCGCCAGATCATTGCCCCGCGTTAAAGACATGTTGTCAGTCTAGCGCGGGCGGGTTTGAATCTTTAAGTTCTAGAAGTGAGCGCAGACTTGCTACGCGCGCTGTTCTTTCGTTATTTACAACACCTTTCGGCGCAGCCCACTCATTTAATTGGCAGCCTACTTCGTGATGCGAGCAGTTAGGCATACAACTTTGCGTGACTTCGGAAAGGTCTTCAAATGCGGCAACGATTCGATTGGAATCTAAATGAGCCAGACCGAAAGCGCGAATTCCTGGCGTATCAATTATCCAACCCTGGGATGGAGAAAGATCTGTGGCTAAGGGCAGTGCGATTGCGCTGGAAGATGTATGCCTTCCGCGCCCGGTTACATCATTTACATCGCCGGTTACGCGCTCGGCATGCGGAACCAGCGCGTTAATTAAAGTTGATTTACCAACTCCAGAGTGGCCTACAAGTACGGATGTCTTGCCATTTAGCATCGCAAAGAGCTTTGCTAGATCAGCTTCACGCGAACCTGACTTAATGGCGGCAGTTGCAATTTCTACACCAAGAGTTTCATACTCATGTAGAAAATCTGGAACAGCGGCAACATCAGTCTTAGTTACCAATAAAATTGGTTTAATACTTTCGTGAAAAGCACAGACTAAGAATCTATCAATAAGCCCGCGGCGTGGTTCTGGATTTGCTGCCGCAACAACAATCACCAATTGATCAATGTTGGCAACAATGGTGCGTTCCATTTTGGCTGCATCATCTACTGTGCGACTTAAACTGTTGCGGCGCGGTTCAATTGAAACGATTCGCGCAAGTGATCCTTCGGTACCGGTCACATCTCCAACTAAGTTAACTAAATCTCCAACGACCACAGATTTCGGTCCCATTTCGCGGGCCTTCATTGCAGTAACAATTTCTCCAGTATGAGTTATGCATGTTGTGCGACCGCGATCAACCGTTGTTACTAGCGCTTGAATAGCATCAGAATGCGATGGACGATCTTTACTGCGCGGGCGCGTACGTCGCGCTGGGCGAATACGAGCATCAGACTCGTCAAATTCGCGTGGCGTCATGAGATCAAACTCTGCCAAAGTCCAGGAAAGTCCGGAAGCGTTTTACGGGTTGTGGCAACGTTTTCAATTTCGATACCTGGCACTACCAAACCAATAACTGCACCCGCAGTGGCTAAGCGATGATCATCGTAGGTATGGAAAGTTCCAGCGTGCAAACCTTCACCAAACTTGCCGGCAGGTGTAATTCGAAGGGAACTCTCTTCCTCACCAACGCTTCCACCAAGTGAGTTAATTTCGCGGGTCAACGCTGCTAAACGATCGGTTTCA